>JAEUSE010000012.1 GCA_016788805.1 Candidatus Doudnabacteria bacterium | reverse complement strand
CTTTTTATTTCAAATCGCTCCGAGGCTGTTCGCTGGTTATGGTGCTAGTCACCAAGCGCGAAGAGCTCTCGGAGCACCATTTTTATTACACCCTTTTTCCGAATATATGAGTAGTCTGCATATGCAGTGCCCTAGGAGTTTCGGGAAAAGAGAGCCCGAGCATTTTTTTCATCGGGTTAGGAAGAGCAGCTTGGGCAAAATGTGAACCATTTTGCTGGCGCGATGAGAAACCCGCAGAGTGGGTGTCTCATTAACGGCTTTAATCCGGGGTAGCTCAGCGGTAGAGCGGGTGGCTGTTAACCACTAGGTCGCTGGTTCGAATCCAGTCCCCGGAGCCAAACAATGACCGTCTCGAAAGAGGCGGTTTTTGTTTGGCTCTTGGGCTGGATACGAACCTTACGGCGAAGCCGGATGGTTCGGCGAACGAGGAACGGAGTAGTAAACGTGCTTGCATGTTTACTGCGAGTACCGCAGGAAGGAGTGCCCGGCCACTCGAAGGGTAACCGGATCCAATCCCCAAATCCCAGCCGCACCCACCAGAGACAAACCACCCATCCCAGCCGAAATGGTAGGTGTTGCCGGACGTAAGGCTGAGGCCCTGTGAGCCCGTGTGCTTTGCAGGCACGGCTAGGCTGTGTTCCGTGATCCGGACGAATTTAACAGGGGTAATACCGTATGATTCACGAGCATTTTGTGCTATGATATTTACTATGAATAACGCAGACGCAATCAGCAAAGAGCGCGCCATCAAGCTTTTTGATAGTGATGATTTGTCGTCTTTTGAAGTAGGCACAACAAAAGGCTTGCAGCAAATTCATCTATATCTCTTTGAAAACTTATACGATTTTGCGGGTGATATCCGCAAACTGAATATCAGCAAAGACGGATTTCGTTTCGCCAACTCACTCTACCTGGGTGAGGCTTTGCAACGAATTGAAGAAATGCCTGAAACATCATTCGACGAAATTATTGAAAAATATGCTGAGATGAATATTGCTCATCCATTCATGGAAGGTAATGGCCGCAGTATGCGCATCTGGTTAGACCTTATCCTCAAGAAGCGTCTTAGCAAATGCATAGACTGGGCATCTGTTGATAAAAACGACTATTTTGAGGCTATAGTACGCAGCCATGTTAAAAGCTTAGAGCTGCGGGAACTACTCCGAACTGCTTTAACCGATAAGATCGACGACAGGGAAGTGTTTATGAAAGGCATAGAACAGTCATACTACTACGAAGAGTCTGACGACTATAAGGGGTAGTGGCATCTAAGCCAGCCACTCTACAAGCAAACAGCATTCATACCCGCGCAGCAAAGCGCAACAACATTAATTTTCGCAGAATGTTTTTGGTATACTTCATTTAAGATGCAAGCTATTACCATTGGTTTGACTGTGTTTTTTTCACTACATTTGGAGCATTAGGCGTTACAATAATCTGCCTAGATGTAGTGTTCCGCAAATTATCAAAATCTTACCCGAAATACTACATGAAGATAGGTAGACCTATTGCACTATATCGAGAAGTATACGAACCCACTCCACCCGATACTATAGGCATGACAGACACGGTAATAAATACGATGAAATTTATTCTTACGCTCGCGTTCAGCGGCACCCCTAAGGATTTTCCTAAAAATTCAAGCCTTCGTAAGCTCCTAACCATAGCCAGATACTCATGGATTTATGCAGGAGTAGGTGGTATAGCCTGGTTAGTTCTAGGTTACTTTTTGTACCCATGATTCTTTGCAGCCCACCCGTCCCAGTTGAAATACCATTTATCACCTCTGTAGGAGGTCGAACCTCAGAAACATATACCCTGGAATTATTCTGCATAACGGATGTAGAATAGGGCAATGGCGGAGTTATTCTCGAAGAATGTTACAACGGCTGTACGTACGCCTCGTTTCGCTGTGCTTGTAGATAAGCATGAGGTAAACTGGAAGGCATATATAAACGGTATCGTTCAAACATTCTCACAAGTCTGGGGAGGTGAGCACTTCATCATCGTTCCCACCGACGGCAAGACAATTGACCCTGCTTTTTGGAAAATCCTCGAAGCCTATAGCCCCGACTACATCGGTAGATACATACCTTCTATCAGTGACCTTGAACAAGCCGATATTAAAAAATATGAGGAGATTAAAGCTCGTCATAAGGCGGGCTGGGGTCTATCTGACGACGACTTTAAGAATCAATGGAACGAAAAAGCCACTATGGCACATCTAGGTGGCCTAGATGTGGATAAGTCACTGTCAGAGGAGTTGAAGAATCGGTTAAGCCCATTTTATTTTGATGACCACGTTGTAAAAGAGAATGTATTCCATGATTCACATCTCGCTTATCCGTTTACCCAGATTGAGCATATAGTTGAATCCGCCAAAGACCGACCAACCGAGATATTCAGCCCGCTCGAGATAGAGGACGAAGCATATAAGCTACTGGCATTGTCCAGAGTGGGGGCACTTTCAAAAAGCTATGCTCGTACTTTGGAAAGCAAGGGCTTTACAGTTAAGCCGCTCTCGACAGACCCAGAGGTTTTCCGTTTACGTGACTATATCGAAGCCCTAGAGGAAAACGATTACGACCCACGTTGGCAAAGAGCTATGCATGAAGATAGCGACAAGTTGCCTCCTGATGACTTCATTCATAAGCTGCCATTTAAAATGAGTATGTTGCATCTCGGTAAGTACTATAGGCATGCAACACACAGGGACTGGCAAGAGAACATCACAGTCGTCGTAGGTGATACCATGGACGATTACTGCCTGTACTACTGCCTATCTCGTCTACATGATGGAGTATTCTGGATGCCAGACTCTCACTTAAACGAGGCACACAAGAAGGTGATAGCCAATAGGGGGAAAGCGGACGAAGACATAGAAAAGTTCACAGATATCGAGGGGGCTACATCAGAACTCGTCAATACGTACTATAAGGCAATTAAGTATGGTCACGACAAGGACAAGAAGATTAACCTCACAAGTGCCACGCTTACCACTCGACAGTTGCAATACCGCAAGCAATGGATGTCTGAAATATGTTTCTCGGGGAGCGACATATTACCTCACTGTATTATCGTGCCATTCGATGAGCTGCCCATTACTTGCGTCATGCAGGTAATCGAAATGAACAACCACTATAATCAACAGGATATAGTATTCCAAGACAGGCAAAGTATTGGCAGAATCAATACCCCGAAGCCAAAAAACTTTAACCCCGTAAACCCCTCTGAACATAGATGGATAACGACTGTAAACATCGACGGATTCCGCCCGCCAGCTCTACCCTTCCTGGGGAGCACTATTCTTATGGGTATGAACTCGGTTCAAGAGACCAGAGTAGCCAAGGACGAACTTGCGTACTTTTGCCCTAATGTAGCCTACTTCGGAGGTGACATCGATTCCATAACTGCTCGCCCGACTATAAGCCTCCCCCTTGATGCCGATATACTCAGAGATTATTTTGCTGATTCCGGTTATACGACTGAACTATCGGACAAGGGTAGTTATTTAAAGGACACTATCGAGCGGTTTGGCTCTCTCGAGCAAACAGCAACCTTCTTCCGCACCGAGTCAAAACGCAACATATTTGACCAGTACTTGGTTACTAAGCCAGACCAAGGCGATGATGAGATAGTTCGTCTGAGCGTGGAGAGCAGAACTTATTTAAGCTTTGAGGCTTTTAGACGCAAGCTCGGGGATGAAAATGAGGCAATAACGCTACTCGATGAACTTATCGCAAAAGATATAGTTTACCGTGGTCTTATTTTTCAATGTTCACGGTGCCGCCTCGCCGCCTGGTATGACATCGGTTCGGTGAGTAGCACCTTCACGTGTAGTCGTTGCGGTTTCAACCAAACGTACAACCATTCAAACTGGAAACAACCCGCCGAACCAAAATGGTACTACCGACTAGCAGAAACTGTGTATTTGTTTTATGAATCTAGCTCACACTTAACTGCATTGGCTTTAGATAAGCTTAGGCTTGAAGCTCCCGACGAGTTCCATTACGAGAGTGAGACAAACATCCTTAATCCCCAAAGCGAGAAACCAAAACAAGAGATAGATATCCTGGCTATTAGCAAAGGGAATATAATACTGGGCGAATGTAAGGATTGTCCAGTTGAGCCCTCAGACATCAGAAAGTATCTGACTATATTTGCACAGCTTAATATCCAACCTACTCAATTCTTATTGGCTACGACCGAACAAACCGTAGCAAGCACTGTGCAGACTGAGCTAGACAAGTTTAAGAGCCACCGCTTGTTCACTCGCGATGACTTATATAGCTGATCGAAGGCGATCTTGTTTAATTAGGCTTATAACCTCCTCTATTGTTGTGAGCCATACAAAAGGAGTCAGGCATTACCTGGCTCTTTTTGTATGCCCTGAGGCTGGGCTCAGGCAAGCAACCAGCGAACGCAGTGAGCAAGGTCGCTGATGCGGTGGAGCAAGGGTGCCCACAGGAAGCATGTTCCGAGCACGCCGCAGTGGAAAAGCCCAAAGGGCACTATCCAGTCCCCAAATCCCATCCGCACTAACCAGAGAAAAATAACCCGTCCCAGGCTAAATCACATTTATCACCTCCGTAGGAGGTCGAACCTCCGAAACCCCTTAATGCTATTGCGGTTGAGGCACTGCGCGATTGAAAGGAGCGAATGGAAACCGATACTTCGGCCCTAGCAGAACTTATTTATGACATATATCAAAACAAGAAAAAATCTGACCAAAAGAAGTAAATTGTTAAACAACCTTTGTTTTACGCACTTGTCAGTCCATAATTACTGCTAAGGAAAAAATATGGCAGAAACAGTACTCGTAAAAAAACCTGAGCATAATTTAGTCAGATTACCCCTGGTCAAAAGGCTAGTTGACAGTGGTTGGTCTGAAGCGCAAATTCAATTTCAGCCCGAATGGGCGGTTCCTAAAAGTCCGAGCGAAGCGAGTAAGCGTGAAGCTGGTCATCGATTTTTAGGATTTCCGGTAGACATTGCGATATTTGATACCGAGGAAACTCTGGGGCAGTGGGAACACGTATTAATAATTTTTGAGCTAAAAGCCCCAAATAAAAAAGAAGGTCGGAATCAGCTCGAAATATATTTGTCCCTCGAACCACGCGCAAAGGTAGGCTACTGGACAAACGGAACTGAAAGCCTTGCCTTATATCGTCGAGCTGACGGAACTTACAAAGAAGTCATCAATCAATCTCCTCCAGGACCGTACGATAATCTATCTGAGCCAGCAGAAAAACCATTAACGTGGGCCGACCTCCAGGATACAGATGTACGAACTCTCCGTTCTAAGTTGGAAAGATTATTGGGTAGCGTTGCTGCAAGTGATACGCGCTCCACAAGGCCAGACGACAGGCTTAACCAGCTATGTAACTTATTGCTCGTTAAACTTGAGAGCGATAGGGTCGGTAAGTTTGATGCCACAAAACCGATCCAGTTCCAGGTTCAGAAAGATGAGACCAGCACGGCTGATAACATTCGAAAAATGTTTATATCCCTAAGGGTTACACACCCATCACTTTTTATAGGACCAGCAGACCAAGAATTGTACCTCGACGATCACACTATTCAACAAGCCGTCTACGAGCTCTCTTCCATGAAGCTCATGGATGCAAATATTGATGTAGTAAGTCACGCATTCCAAATCTTTCGCTCGGCGAGCCTTAAGTCAGAGGAAGGCCAGTATTTTACTCCTAAGCGAGTTATTGATAGCGCCGTAAAACTAATGGATATCTCGCATGACGATAAGGTGCTGGACCCTGCTTGCGGTACTGGCGGATTTCTACTGGAAGTATTTAGCTCACTTGAGCATAAATACCCGTCAATGCCTGCTGCCGACTTAAGAACTTGGGCACATCAGCATCTTTACGGCGTGGATAAAGACGCGATTAATGTAAAGTTATCGAAAGCAATCATGGCAATTCTTGGCGATGGCTCTACGAATATACACGTAGGGGACTCGTTGCGGATGCATCGATGGGAGAAAGACTACCCACTCCTAGTTCAATCCCTGAAAAAAGAATCGTTCAGTTGCATTATTACCAATCCGCCGTTTGGGGAAAAGTTAAAAGTATCCAAAGATGACGCCCGACGCTCAGGCTACACAATTGCCGCTGCATCTAATGGTAACTTTAAAGACTTAGAGATTGGTTTGATATTTTTGGAGCAGTGCTACAACCTACTCGCACCAGGTGGGCGGCTTGGAATAGTATTGCCGGAGACATATTTCTTCTCCGCAAATTATGCATGGATATTTAACTGGCTCGATGGCCGACTTGAGTTGAAAGGAATGTTTAATATTCCAATGGAAGCATTCCAAGGTTTCTGTCGGGCAAAAACAAACTTTTACGTATTTGAAAGGCTCGAAGATGCACAAGCCTAGCTGGTTTAAAGATAATGAGGTTATCGTATCGACTGCGAAAACTTGCGGGATTAATAAGGATGGTCACGACCTCTACATAATCGACCAAGAAACCGGTAAGCGAACGCGGGAAATTGATGACCAGCTTGCCGCCGATGTCGATAAATTACTCAGCGGCAAAGACTCGCCAACCATACAAAATGTCGATGCGGCCGAAGTAAAGACAAAAAAGACAGCGGTTCCAATCTACTTTGACAATACTTATCATGAGCTTTTTGCTAGCGATTTAAAGGTAAGGTTTCCGAACTTCAAATCAGCAACCATAGGTTCGCTTGTAGAATCTGGTGACATTACGGTCAGAAAAGGGCATGGTAGTCCATCAGCTGACCTTAGGCGAGGTGAAGTTCCATACATCAAAGTCTCGGACCTACGAGCGGGGAGCGTGAACATAAATGCAACCAACCTTATTCCGAGAGTAGTAGCTGAAAGATTCTGGCGCGGGAAAGATTCTGGGCTAAAAGCATTTGATTTACTAAGCCCCGAACGAGCTAGTAAGAATATTGGGGATTTCTGTGTGCTTATGCCTGGACAAGAGCAGGTTGTACTCACAAAAGAAGTACTTGTGTTTCGCGTAGGACCTAAAGCTAAATTTGACCAATTCTATCTGCTATGGGCACTAAGTTTAGTTACAGTCAGAAAACAATGGGAAAGAATTGTTTTCATGCAGACTAACCGTGAGGATGTCGGTAATCGGTTCCTCGAGTTAGAAATTCCAGTTCCTCAAGATGAGAAATCCGCGGAAATGGTTTCAGCGGAGTTTAAGGAATACTTCCTAGGTATTGCCGGTCTTCGGAGCAAGTTCGCGACTTACTTATCAAAGGATAAGCTTCACCATTTTCACCTTGGTGATTAGTCAACAAGCCTGGCTTAGCTTTTCTTGACCAAGTTTAAGTTCAGATCATTGCATCGGCATCGCAAGGTTTCTTCTTTGTTGTCTTTGTAGCTTACCTCAATCCAGGTTTCACATTCAGGATTCGAGCAAGTGAATAGGTCAAGAAATTCATGCCATGCCTTGGGTACGTCCTTAAATTCTTTAGGCGTCATGTTCATCCAGTTATTTTGATGAACGAGTAGATTAGTTGGCCAACTTTCACGCTCCTGAGTGAGCGCCGCGGCTACGCGCTCAGCTTGCAGCTGTTTGACCTTCGCGCCTTCGTCTTTTTTGTTCCATGAACTGGCCGATTCTGCCGCTTTCTTGAGCAACTCTGCATGGCGACCTTTGATAGCGTGTAGGAAGTCACCCATTTCGTATTTTGCATCACCACGATATGCGATACGCGCACCTAGTGCCTCGGCAATATCGGGCAGCTCAGCTTCTAAACCGTGGCGCAACTTATGAGCGGCACCGGCAACATCGTCATCAGCTAAGTGCTCATCGATTTTGTCCCAGAACACTCTGCCTTGATCATGGATTGGGCCATTGTCTACACTCCATCCACGGAAACGTATATCAGATTTGGTTCGGATTAGTCCTGTCGTCTGCATCTGTTTAGCCCAGATTTCGTCATGGGTAGTAATAATAAATTGCGTGTCGGGGAATGCGTTTCTCAGGAGCTCACAGAATTGCTTGCGGTGATTCACATCAACAGACATGACCACGTCATCCAATACAGAAAGACTGAAATTTTCACCCATAATTTTTTCGACGAGCGCCAAGTACAGACAGATGCCCATTCCGTCTTGGTGTCCTTCGCTATGATATGCGCCTGGTGGGAACATCCCAAGACCGTAAAAATCGACGAGTAATTCTAGTTTTGCGCCATCTGGCTTGAACTTCGCTTTGAAGTTTCCCTCATCCTCATTATTGATTTGGCGATAAAATTCGCCAAAGCGATCTTCGACTTCCACGTATAGTTTTTCAAGAGTATTATCGGCAACCTTGCAGTATGTATCGTATGCCAAGTTTGCGCGGTCAGCAGCGCGAAGCGCAGCGACTTCGGCAGCCTTGGTTCGTGCATAATTTGACCATTTCTCGGCGGCAAGGATTAAATGGCTGCGCGCTTTTGTGACGTCGCTTGTATCGGGCTGTGCTGCTATCTTGTCCGTCAATGCTTTGATGGAAGCTTTGAGTTCAGCCGAGTGATTCAGCGTGCCAGCTTCGAGACGGTCTTTTAACTCAAATACGCTGGCGGCATCCTTGATTAGCAGCTCAAACTCAAGGAGTAAATCGAGTCGAGTCTGAATGATTTCCTGATCGGATGCTTCGAGCCAGGTTACGGACAAAGTGTGAAGTGGTTTTAGTGTATTCCGCTCAGCTGTCAGCAACTCCTTTAATGCACTAGCGTCCGTCAGAACTTCGCCGTTGATGCGTGAAAGCTCTTTGAAGCCGGCGATTTTCTTTTCGAGGTGTTTTCTGAGCTCCGCCGGTGTTGCCCAGTTTTTGTCGCAAAGTGGACACACGGCTTCCTCTGCAATCAGGCCAAGGCCTGTTTGCAGAAAAGCCTGATTCTTTATCAGTGCCAAGTCTTCACTTTTGGCAATCTGCTCACAAGTTTTCAGCAGCTTCTTGACGGCAGCATCCAGCTCCTTTGTATCGTCTAGTTTGACTTGATATGCAGCAATCTCGCGGGTGGCCGTACCTTTATCGAAAGGCTTCTCGTCTTTATCATCTTCCAGTCCTTCTTTGAGATTGGTTGAAAGTTTGATTTCTTCTAGCTCGTCTAGCCCAAGTATCACCCGGCTTTTATTCACGGCAACTTTCACATTTTCTGCATTTGCCTCTGGTATTTCTAGATGCATCTCAACCGATAACTTAGTCGTGGCCACGTTCGCGCTCGCGCTCTTTTTGTCAGCAATGACTTTATTTTTCGCGGTTAAGAGTGTTGCGCGGTTGGTCTCGATTTTGTCGAGCTGTAAGAGTGCCTGCACTTCTTTGGAGCGCTTTCCTGATTCAGCAAGAATAAACTTGATAAGCTCTCGGCGCGACAGCGTGATTTCGGGATGAGCGAGCGCGACTTCAAGCGCGCTTCGCAATTCGGGTGTATCAGGTGTGAGCGAGAAGTCAGCCGCGTTCTTCACAGTGCGAGTAATCGTGCCTTCTTGGCCACTTACCGTGTCTATGAATGTTAGTGACACTCTAGCCGCTTCCGGGTCATTAATGGATTTTACGTGGGGCGCATGATGCTTGACGGATACACCGCCGGTTCCTTCCCCGGTCAAGCGTGCTACTGAGCCCGAAAGCACAAACCCAATAGCATCTACTACACCACTTTTCCCGGACCCGTTGGGCCCATGTATAGCGAAAGACTGATAGTTAAAATCAAGCTCCAGCTCACGTATACCACGGAATTCTTCAATGTTCAGCTTTCCGAGCTTGATCATGATTCTTCCTTGACCGGCCTGCGTAGTATTTCAGCGAGTACGTTAGCGTTCGGTTGTTCTTTACTCAGCTCGGCTTCAAGTGCCGCAACTATTTCACCGCTGATGGACGATTCTTTGCCGAGTAGATTCTTGTAGTCGTTCAGCAACGTATCAACAATTTCAGACATACCATAATTTTACACCGACAGATATGGATTCCATAGCATAACTATTTCAACAAATTGCAAAAAAATTTTGCGCGCGCACTAAGTACAGAGAAGAGAAGAACAAAAGAGAAGGTAGGGGTATGTCGCAAAAGACCTTTTACGACATACGGAGTGCAACAGGGTCATCGTACAATGTTCGACATTGTACAACGCCCTAATCTGTTGCCAGAGCTACAGGGGGGGTACAAGCTTGCAAGCATAGAGATACAGCTAGTGATACGACTGTCTACCTCTGTTCCTTGTTCAAAACAGTTGCGAAGTACGTCCACTAACGAGAGCCATACAAAAAGAGTCAGGCGTTTGCCTGGCTCTTTTTGTATACCCCGAGGCTGGGCTCGAGCCAGCGACCAGCGAACAAAGTGAGCGTAGGTCGCTGGTTCGGTAGAGCGAGGGCGCGCGCAGGAAGCTTGTTCCGAGCACGCCGCAGCGGAAGAGGCCAATGGCCGATATCCAGGCCCTGCATTCTTAATCCCAGCAGCACCCACCAGAGATAAACCACCCATCCCAGGCTAAATCACGTGTAACACCTCCGTGCAAATTCTAACTGCACCCTATGGCTACTGATCCCAGATGAAAATATTTGTTTTTTTCTATTATTATGTTATATTGTGTTAATTATACAGACTTATGTCAGGAGATGAACGATGGAAAACTCA
>JAEUSE010000129.1 GCA_016788805.1 Candidatus Doudnabacteria bacterium | reverse complement strand
GGCTAACTATTTAGCGGACCGCGATTATGTGGTGCGAAACGACGAAGTGGTTATTGTCGACGAGTTTACGGGTCGGCTCATGTTTGGTCGCCGGTACGGCCAGGGTTTGCACCAAGCCATAGAAGCTAAGGAAGGGGTAAAGATACAACAAGAGAGCAAAACACTAGCCACCATTACCTTCCAAAACTTGTTTCGGTTGTATACGCGGTTAGCCGGTATGACCGGTACCGCTAAAACGGAAGAAGAGGAATTCTTTAAAATATATAAACTACAAGTGGTACAAGTGCCGACCAATAAACCAATGGTGCGTGAAGACGCGTCGGACATTATCTATAAAACCGAGAAAGCAAAGTTCGAGGCAATTGCTAAAGACGTTAAGGAGCGTAATAAAAAAGGCCAACCGGTGTTAATTGGTACGGTGAGCATTGCCAAAAACGAAATGCTTGCAGAGGTGCTCAAAAAAGAAGGTGTGCCTTTTGAGCTTTTGAACGCGAAGAACCACGAACGGGAAGCGCATATTATTGCGCAGGCCGGTCGGTTTGGCGCGGTTACCTTAGCCACAAACATTGCCGGTCGCGGGGTAGACATTTTACTTGGTGGTAACCCGGTGGACCCGGAAGAAGCCAAGGCAGTACGGGAAGCGGGTGGCTTGGCGGTTATTGGAACGGAACGCCACGAGTCCCGGCGTATAGACAACCAGTTACGCGGGCGGGCAGGGCGCCAGGGTGACCCGGGTCTTTCGCAATTTTTTGTTTCCATGGAAGACGACCTGATGCGCTTGTTCGGCGGCGACCGCCTGAAGAGTATGATGGAGCGACTTGGCTTGCCGGACGACCAGCCGCTTGAAGCCAAGTTAGTTTCTAAATCCATTGAGTCGGCGCAAAAGAAGATTGAAGGTTTGAACTTTGACACCCGTAAGAGCGTGTTGGAGTTTGACGATGTGTTGAACCATCAGCGAAACATTATTTACAAACGTCGGCGGAAGTACCTGGGCGGGGTGGAGACAAGAGACAAGGGACAAGGGACAAGTGAAGACACAGAGGCGTTGCACGAAGATAACTCCAAGCTTGGAACTTCAAGTCAAAAGTCTATCTCCGAAGAGACTTTGGGTTTGGTTCGTGACGAGATTTCTCAAGTGGTGACTTTTGCGTTTAGCACCATAGAAGAAGACCGGGAAGCTTTTGAGAAAATATTTGAAACAGCGAGCGGCATGTTCCCGCTGAGCGAGAAGGTTAAAGAACAAGCTCGAGAGGGCGCAAAGAACGCGGCAGACCGGGAGTTTGCGGTGGTGGATGCCTTGTACGCGGAAGCCAAGCGACAGTATGCAGCAAAAGAGCAAGAAGTGGGTAAAGAGTTGTACGAGCAAGTGCAGCGGTACATTGCATTGCAGGCGTTGGACCAACTCTGGATGGAACACTTAGACACCATGGACCACTTACGTGACAGCGTTCGCTTACGTGGGTACGGCCAGCGCGACCCACTCGTTGAGTACAAGCGGGAAGGATTTGAACTCTTTGCCAGACTGTCTAAAGAAATAGACGGTCAAATTGCTCGGTCGGTGTTACGGGTAAATATACAGCCGCAAGCGGGGCAGGGCCAGCAATCAGTAATCAGCAATCAGCAATCAGGGCAGCAGGGCTGGGTGACGAACAGGTCGGATGTTCCGGTAGGTGCAGGTGTCCCTTCTGGAGATGGTTCTCATGTGGGTCGCAATGACACGTGTCCGTGTGGCTCCGGTAAAAAGTATAAGAAATGTGGCTTGCTCAACACGCCCGAGCATCAAAGCAACATGGCCAAAGGCGGCGCAAAACACCAACAGCGCATTGGTGGATAGCCTGATTGTGTAGCAGTATTATTGCATACAGTCTTTGGCCTTAGGCGCTATAAGCAATAGCATATGAAAGACTTTGAGAAAAAAGTATATAAGCATTTAAAAGACCGCGATTGGCATAATTTGCGTCCATCGGATGTTGCCAAGTCTATTATGATTGAGGGTGCGGAGCTGCTGGAAATATTCCAGTGGGAAAACTTGTCTCTTGAAGAAATTCGAAAAGATAAGGAAAAGCTCGAAAAAATAAAAGGCGAGCTCGCGGATGTGCTTATATACTGCTTTGAAATGTCTGTGTTGTTGGGTTTAGACACGGAAAAGATTATGCGAAAGAAGTTGGCATATGCAGGTAAGAAATATCCTGCCAAGCTGATGCGGGTACGAACCGGCGAGCCGGGAACAGAGAGTAACTATTGGCGCATTAAGCAGGAGTATAGGAGCAAGGCTGCAAAATAGCCGCGAGAGGTTTTTGCAGAGTAACCTTATGAGGCATATAAGTTTTAGGCTAAAGCCAGGTGAGCTGCTAAAAGAGAGTATCGAGCGAGTTGTCGCGGAGAACGGTATTCTTGCCGGTTGCGTGCTTTCTTTGGTAGGTAGCTTAGATGTCACCGTGCTCAGAATGGCGGATGCAACCGCAGGTAACCAGCCGGTCAAGAAATGGCACGAGCCTATGGAAATTGTCTCAGGCACAGGGACGGTATCTACTAATGGTTGTCATATACATGTGAGCGTGGCGGATAAAAACGGCGTAGTACATGGTGGGCATTTAAAAGATGGGTGTGTAGTTAAGTTTACGGTCGAGGCGAGTCTTTTGATTTTTGAGGATACGCAGTTTATAAGAGAATTTGACGCAGAAACCGGCTTTAGCGAGCTGAGAGTTAGTCAAGATTAAAGACCTCAACTTGCTGGGTGTCAAAGATTTGGGCGTCAAAGCTTACCTTTGACACCTGCCATACCAAACGTTTTTTCAGAGATATATTTTTTATGAAAATAGCGGCGTATAACATTTTGGCGGGCGGGTTTAACGGGTACGGTTCTGCGGCAGATAAGCCGGAGCGGCTTGCTTTATTGCAACGGGCAATACAAGAAATAGATGCAGATGTTATAGGGTTGTCCGACACGTTTCGGTGGGTGGATGTGTTTACCGAACAGGAAATAAAACAACTTTTTGGTTATGAGTACGTTTCGTTTATACATATGAACGACGTACGGGTAGACAAGCGTATTGGCGTGGCAGTCCTAAGCCGAGTGCCTGTAGAACGTTTTGAGACAGTACGTTTGGCTACTAGGGACTGCATAAAGGCAGTTATATCGATGGGAGTTACACGAGTGGCGCTATATACGGCGTATTTAGACGATTTAGCTGAAAGGGTGCGGGTGGAACAGGTTCAGGTCCTTCTTGAGCATATTTCAGAAGACGCTCAGCAAGGAATGGAGTCTATAGTAATGGGAGACTTGAACATGCTTACACCGGAAGACGCGTCAAAGAAAGAGTATGGCTTGGATTTGTTAATTGAAGCAGGTTTGGACGTGGAAGCTGTTTTAATGCATGACCCATACCATAAGGCGGCATTTGATGACTTGCATGCGGCACAGGCTCTGCCATTGCTGCTCGGCGGTGGGTTGGTTGAACCTGTGGGTGCGGAGTTGCATGCGACTGCGTTTACCAAAATTCACGAACTCCATTTTCCCTTTCCTGTACTGCGTTTGGACCACATCGTACACACCGCAGGTGTTGCGTCTTCGGGTTTTCTAGTACATAAGGGTGGCATATTTGAAGAAGCAAGCGACCATTATCCGATTTCGTGCCAGGTCCAATAAACATACACATATGAAATATCAACATTCGGAACAAGTAGTTGTAAAAATTTTTAATAACTT
>JAEUSE010000128.1 GCA_016788805.1 Candidatus Doudnabacteria bacterium | reverse complement strand
CCCGTCCTTTAGTTATGGACCTGCGCGCGAAACGGCCTGATCAAGACCATGTAGTGGCGCTTTTCCAAGTCGGGGAGTATTGGGGGGCCATTAGTAAAACCAATCATGCGGTATTGCGCTACCGTGAGCCGGTGTATAAAACTCTACGGGAGCTGGCGCTTTCTTTTTTTCATGAGTATTTCGAAAACGAGACCGGAAAGAAGAACCTGCGTGAGTATTCGATGCCTGTGAATTTGGCCCGTTTCGACGCCATTGGTTGGGAGACGAGCGCAGAGGATTTGTGGGAGATCCCCGCCGCGGTTGACCAAGCCAGACATTATTTTTTGTTTGATAAGAAACAAGCTAAGCAGTTCCGACCGGCAGAGCCGATAGAAATAGCCGCGGGGCAAATTTTAGAGTGGACCAAAATCGGCAAAAAGTTACTCTAGCTCGAGTTTTGGTGAGGAGTAGTCAAATACCATGTCCGGTGTCGCCGCGCGGAGGTAGTCGGTAGTAAGCAGGATAATGCTCGTATCGAGCTTGGCGGCGTTAAAAGCCACTCGTTCAAAATTTTGGATTTGACTGCTTACAAAGAGCTTGCCAATGTCGGGAAATATGTGTTTACCGAACGGCGGCATGCAGCCAGGCACGACCCCGGCCAGACTCATAAGTTCCTCGGGAGTAGCGAAGCGGAACTGTTTTAGAGCGGGCAGTGCCGTTTTTAACTTGGTTTTGTCCAAGGTGTGTGTCCCGGGTAGCACGAGCGTAATAAATTCGCTCGTTCCACCCCGCCAGTCCAGTTTACAGAGCAAGGCCTTAGCGCCGATTGCGTCCGGCATGCCCGCTGCCTTGCGCACGCGGGCAGACTCTTCGCTGGTCCTGCATACCTCATGCGCACAGGTAAGGTAGGAGATGGATAAACTCTTAAACAGTGCGGAAATTTTAGCAAACGCTGCTTCGTTCATGCGGTAACCGTATAGGAAACAGCGTTGTTTTTCAAGTGTGGCGGGATAGATTGTGCCATGGTAATCTATAGATATGCCGTACTTACTTGGGCTGACGCTGCTACTCAGTCCGACCTATGCAATACGATTCAATATACTTGGTTTGCCGGCCAATGCGCTTATGGTTTGGCTATTTTTGTTGTGGGCAATTTTTGTTGTATGGATTTTTTATACCAACCAAATAAACAGTTTTGGAAACTGGCTCCGCTCCGAACTAAGTACTAAGCACTTTGTACTAAGTACGACCTTTCTGCTCGCGGGTATAACCTCTCTCTTCGTCGGTGGATTTTCCCAGCAGAAACTCGGTCAGTTTATTGTGCTTTTCCTACAACCGATGGGTACTTTTATAGTTGCGAGATATGTGTACAAGCGACACCCGTCTCGACTCGGAAGTCCATCCGAGGCGGAAGCGACAAGCGACAAGCATAAAGACTTGTTACGTGTCGCTTGTTACTTGCTCCTTGCCTTATCTGGTTTGTACGCCATCATCCAATACTTCACCCTTCTTGGCGTACCGGAGGCGTGGTGGGGGAATGCAAACGAGCCTAAGCGGGCGCTGGCATTTTTTTTGCATCCGAATTTTTACGCGTTATTTATAACTCCGTTGTTGGCTTTCTTGTTGCCGCAAGTAGTACAGACAAGAGACCAGAGACAAGAGATGAGCTCCAGTCCATTCTCTAATCTCTATTCTCTAACCTCCCTTCGACTCGCTTGGCTGCTCGGGGCCACCGGTTTGCTATTATCGTTATCTCGCGGGGGCTGGTTAGGCCTTGTTGCTGCGGTGGGCGCATATGTATTATTGGCGGGTAATCGAAAAATCGTTCGGTCCGCTGCAGCTGTCGGTGCGCTGGTGGTTTTGATTGTTATTGTAGTTCCAAATTTTAGATACCGGGTCCTACTGCCATTTCAAGGGGAGAAGTCCAGCGTGGCGCGGTTCTCACTCTGGAAGACGGGTTGGCATATGGTAGAGGATAGTCCCATATTGGGGAAGGGTTTGCTTGGGTTTAGTAATAATTGGGGTAAGTACAATACTGATCCTGGACTGGAACACTATCCGGCGCCACATAATATTTTTCTGAACTTTTGGGTAGATACAGGCTTGCTCGGACTGATTTCCTTCTTTGGGCTTATTCTGTTGGCGCTCAAACGGGGTTGGCAAAATCGAAGGAACCAACTAGCCTTGGGCTTGACCCTTGCGTGTGTTGCTCTGGTGGTTCATGGTTTAGTGGACATACCATACTCTAAAAACGACCTTGCGCTCCTTTTTTGGGTGTTATATTCTTATATATAATTATTTAAATATTTTTTATATGCCTTATTCATTCGACCATCCAGAGTTCATTAGGCGCAATGGGCGTCAGGCTGGTCCACCCAGTGCAGATGAGCTAAGTGCTGGTAAAGACATCTCTGCTAATGAAGACCATCAAGCAGACGGGGGAAATGGGTATTCAGAGGATGATCTACCTGAGCGAAGTGGTCAGCCTGCAGAGGACGAATCTGAATCTTAGTATTATGTATTCACTATTGAGTGTTCTCGACTTTATTAACGATGTGGCGTTATTGTTTTAGTTTTTGTATTTAGTCGTTTAGTTTAGAATCTTTATGGTGAAACCAGTAGTTTCTTCGGGTGATAGTTTGTTGAAAGAGGCGGTGAACGGCAGGGAACCGTTCTCGCCGATTGTTGCGCAGCATGTATTTAAAAGATACATAGCGTTGCTATATCGTTTATGTGTGGAAGAGAATAACCGGTATGATGTGTTGGTGGGGCCGGGCGATTCAGGCGCGGTAATGGTTTATTTCGCCGAGCTTTTTTATAAAGCTGTGCATCAACCCGTACCTCCCAAATTGGTGCTACCCGTGCAGCGGTATGTTGATCCCGATAATCAAGCTACAGAGTTGTATGACAATAGCGCCCTGCTTCCGTCAGCTGTTCGACAACTCGCAGGACTTTCAGTGTCTAAAGCTTTGTTCGTAGACGACGAAATTTGGCAAGCAAATTCTGCGGGCGCTTGCGCGCGTTTGCTCGCGGGTGCGTTGCCGGAAGACGCCGCTCAAAAAAGAATTGTTTTTACCATTGTTGCCGAGAATCACGGGTTTGAGTGGCATCACGACGTGCCGCCGATTGCCATACAATATTACGCATTCTCCAAGAGAATTATTGGGGTTAACAACGCAGTGTTGCGTTTTTTGACAGCAGACCAGCAGCGGGCACTGAACGAGTTTACAAAAATATATCTTGACCCGACAGAAATGGACGGGCAGACTCGCAAAATGGATTTGCTGTGCAATGGGCAGATAAAAGTTCCAAGTCGCACCGCCGGTGTTGCACCCGTGTTTCGTGAGGTAGCGGTCAAAGCCAATCTCGCGGAGTTGAAATCTCAGGTAGAAAGCGAGCTCATGCTGTTGATTCGTGAGGCGATTGAGGAGTATAAGCAGAAACAAATTCTGTTCGTATTTTAAGTCTACCTCGGTGATACACGCGGTGGGTTTTGCGTGCATGTGTTGATTTATCCGAATTTTTGTTACACTGGTTAAGTATTAGTCTCGTAGTATATTTATATGTTAATTATATATGGCTTAGTCGCCGGGTTATTTTCTTTAGTCGGCGGGCTTGCGCTTGTTTGGCGGGCCGATGTGGCTAAAAAAATAATGATACCGCTGTTGGCTTTTGCGGCGGGCAGTTTTTTAGGGGTCAGTTTTTTGGATCTATTGCCGGAGGCGGTGGAAGCGGTTACAGAACC
>JAEUSE010000127.1 GCA_016788805.1 Candidatus Doudnabacteria bacterium | reverse complement strand
GACGGCTTTGCTGTACTGCGGCTATAAACGCTTTAAAGTTTTCCAACAGCTTGCTGCTCTCGAAGTCGTTGCGACCAATCATACCATGGATATTTGCCGTATCGTCATTTTTGAAGCTCATCCGACCACCGGCAATCTCCTTCAGCATAGCCCCTATATTGTCCGATACGGTGCCTGTTTTCGGGTTTGGCATTAAACCTCGGGTTCCTAAAATTTTTGCAATCTGGGCCAATTTCGGCATCATGGCAGGCTCGGCAATGGCAATATCGAAGTCCGTTTTCTCGGTTTCCTTAATTTGCTTAATAAGCTCTTCCCCGCCAACCACCGCGGCACCACTATTCTTGGCTTCGGCTTCTTTGGCTTCGGTTACAAAGGCGGCTACCCGCTTGGTTTTACCGGTACCATGAGGCAAGCTTACGGCACCACGGATGGCTTGGTCGGTTTTTTTCGGATCAATCCCGGTGCGCACATGCACCTCAACGGAACCGACGAACTTGGTTGTGCCGGTTTTCTTCACTAACTCAATCGCCTCTTCGGCTGTATAAGTCTTAGTAGAGTCTACCAAATCATTGTTGGCGCGTACGCGCTTGGACGCTTGTCTCATAACTTTCCTTTCGTGGTGCGAACCCCCGTAAAATGTACAGGGTCCCACAAATTAATTAGTTCATAAATTTTACCATAATACCTTAGCTCTGGCAAGCCCGTTCATGCTCACCAATCCCGGTAAGATACGGCGCACATTCCCGCCGTCCGTTTTCTTACTGTACACTCTTTTCTGAATCCATAAACTGTTTTATATCCTTGAGAGTAGACATAAACTGCGCCGGGAAAATAATGGTTGAATTTTTCTCAACCGAAATTTCCGACATAGTCTGGAGGTTGCGAAGCTGGAGGGCTATGGGGTGGGCGGCCATAATGTCCGCGGTCTCGGCAAGCTTTTGCGCTGCCAAAGCCTCCCCTTCCGCTGATATTATTTTTGCGCGCTTCTCGCGTTCGGCCTCCGCCTGCTTAGCCATGGCCCGCTGCATACCCTCCGGCAGTTCAATATCTTTAATTTCTACCACCGGAATCACCACTCCCCAAGCCTCGGTATGCGAGTCCAACACTTTCGTAATTTCGGAGTTAATAGTTTCCCGCTCGCTCAAAATTTCATCCAGTTGAAACTTACCCACAATATTCCTAACCGATGTTTGGGATATTTGGTTTATGGCGTTAATTACGCTTTGAATTTCCACTAGGCTTTTTACCGCATCCGTTATTTTATAATAGGCCACGGCACTCACATCTACCGAAACGTTGTCCCGAGTAATAATTTTCTGGGGTGGGATAGGTAGCGTAATGGTTCGCATGTCGACTTTACGAACAATATCAATCAGCGGAATTACCCAAGTAAGACCCGGTTCCTTAACGCCGATTACCTTTCCAAACCGAAACACAACTCCTTTTTGATACTGCTGCACTATACGCAACCCCAAAAGAACAACTACGACTGCGATGATGATAATTGCTGGCATATAAATTAATTTAAAAGTTAAAAAGTTCATAAAGTTTTTAAAGTAGAAGCATTATACTTGTTACTTTAGAACTTTATGAACTTTATACTAGTCGACTACGTCGACGCCCATACTGCGGGCAGTGCCCATTACCGTGCTCATAGCGGCTTCGACGTCGGTAGTGTTAAGGTCTACCATTTTCTGCTCTGCTATCTCTCTCACCTGAGCTTTGGTAATTTTGCCTACCTTGTTCAGTAACGGATTGGCCGCGCCCTTCGGAATGCCCACCGCCTTCATAATAAGGTTTGCAACCGGCGGAGTTTTGAGGATAAAACTAAAGGTTCTATCGTCAAATATTGTTACTTCGGCCGGAATAACCATGTCACCCATTTGGGCAGTCTGGTCGTTAAAATCCTTTACGAACTGCGCAATGTTTATACCCTGGGGACCAAGGGCGGTACCGATCGGCGGGGCAGGAGTTGCCTTTCCGGCGGTAATTTGCAGCTTTACAACTGCTTTAATCTTTTTTGCCATAATTGTAGTAGCTTCTAGCTTATCGCTATTAGCTTTTAGCTTTAAAATAAAATAACGAACCGCTGATAGAGAAGCCCAAGAATTTCTTGGCTACCAGAAAAGCTTGTGGCTTTTAGAATCAGCTCCAGAGTTCTCTAGAAGCTGACAGCTAGAAGCTAAAAGCTGATACTATACTTTTTTGACTTGTAAAAAGTCTAGCTCTACGGGAGTTTCGCGGCCGAAGATGGTAACCATGACTTTTACCTTACCCTTGGCTTCATCTACGTCACTTACCTTACCTTCATAGTCTTTGAACGGTCCATCCGAAATACGGACTAAATCGTTCTTGTGCAAGTCTACTTTAAACTTCGGCTCATCCGCACCCATGCGCTTCTGCAGACTTTCCATTTCTTCTATGGCGATAGGGGTAGGTACCGTACCGCTACCGACGAAACCGGTTACATTCGGCGTATTACGCACTACATACCAAGAGTCATCCGTCACAACCATTTCTACTAACACATAGCCGGGAAAAATCTTTTCCTCTTGGGTGGTGCGTTTGCCGTCCTTAATGCGAATCTTCTTTTCTTTGGGGACGAGGACATTAAAAATTTTATCTTCCATACCCAAGTTATCCACGCGCTGGCGCAAGTTTACTGCCACCGAGTCTTCGTACCCACTATAGGTATGGAGTACATACCAATGACGTTCGCCGGTTACTTGTTGTCGTGACATATACTAAAATTGCAAATTAATAATCGTAGATTGCAAATTATGCAGACATCATTAAATCTGCGATCCACAATCTGGAATCTGAAATTACTTGACTACAATCTTCTCAAATAACTTAAGTAAGCCATAGTCTGCCGCGCCTAAAATAATCGCAACTATCACGGAGAAAACAATCACTGTGACAGTATACCGAATAGTCTGTTTTCGAGACGGCCAAACCACCTTTTGGAGCTCACCGTACACTTCCTTAAAGAAATTGACGATTTTCTTCATAAATTCAAGCTTTTTTAAAAGGCCCTGCAGGCCTTTTTAGTGCCTACATTATAGTACAACTAGCACAAGTTAGTCAAATAATCCTAAATATCCAAGTTCTTTACGCTCTTACTGTGAGTCACAATGAACCTTTTGCGGGGGGCTACTTCGTCGCCCATCAGGGTTTCAAAAATTTCGCTAATTTTTTCCGCGTCGGTAATGCTGACCTGCAACATCACTCGGTTCTCCGGGTCCATGGTAGTGTCCCATAGTTGCTCGGGGTTCATTTCTCCCAAACCTTTGTAGCGCTGAATAGCATATTTAACTCCGTCCATAGCCGCCACTGCCACTTCTTCCCCCGCAGCCAACTCTTCATCATCAGGGCTAGAGGCTAAGGTGTCAGGATTATTCAGTTCTTCGCTTTTGGCATTTTTCTTAGCCCTTAGCACTGTTCCCTTAACCCTGTTTTGCTTAGCTTCCTGAACCATGTCACGCAATATTTCATCACGTTCTTCATCGGAAAACGCGTACTGAAAATTCTTACCGACCTGCACGCGGAACAGCGGAGGCTGCGCAATATACAAGTGACCATTTTTTATAATGTCTGGGAAGTAGCGGTAAAACAATGTGAGAAGCAACGTCCGAATGTGGGCACCGTCTACATCGGCATCGGTCATAATAATAATGCGATGATACCGAAGCTTAGCAATATCGAACAAATCGCCCACCCCAGCACCGAAGGCGATGACTAGATTTTTAATTTCTTGGCTCGAAAGCATAC
>JAEUSE010000126.1 GCA_016788805.1 Candidatus Doudnabacteria bacterium | reverse complement strand
ATCCGAGATATGCAATATCTCCAATAATAAAAGGCTTGAAACAAACATTAGACAACAAAAACAATGACCTAATCTCGGCTGCTGAAGGCAGTCGGATTTCGGGTTACAACCAGGATTATTTGAGCTCACTTTGTCGGTCCGGAAAGTTGGACGGAGCAAAGATTGGAAGAAGCTGGGTTGTATCCAAATCGAGCTTGGCAAAACTCTTGGAACTCAGAGGTAGGGAAGAGAAAGTTAAAGCGGCTGTTGGGCCTCGTGCCAGAGAGGTTGTTGAAGTTGTAGAAGAACAGCAAGGCAATACGCAAGACAATACGAAGTGGGTTATACCAACCATTGTGGAACTCCAGCTTTCGGCCTTGAAGGAAAGACTGCGAGCTCGCGCGACGATTCAGCAGATGGCTTCGTTAGAAAGTACGGTGCATGCGGTGCAAGGGAAGTTGGAGAGCCTAGCTTCGCGAGCTCAGGGCGAGCCGGTTGTTGTAGGTGAAGTTCAGGCGGATCCAATCCCGCTTGAGAGTAAAGATGGGATTTCGGTGTCAGGCAGAATCTGGCTGCTGCGTCCTTTTATGACTGTGATGTTTGCGGTCATAATTTTTGCATTAGGCTTTGCCGGGTACGCATTGTATCCGGAAGAAACAACGCAACATTTTGGCGAACCTAGGGCTACCCAACGCGCTGTCCCCGGTGCAGTTAGTAGCGCGGGTATCGTAGCGGTTGATGAAGTCGGTCGTGTGGCGGGCGTGGCGGCTCGCGCACAGAATGTTCTCGGAGAAAATTACACGAAACCGTTAGGGGCTACTTTTACGCTTCGAGACCTCGAGCAGTTGGTGCTTTCGAATATAAATCAAATTGTGGCTGCCGGTTGGTTACAAAATAATTCTTCTCAGTCCGTTTCGACTTCCACACAACCCGGCACGGCGCAAAATAACCCAACTGCGCCACTTGCAGGCGGTCAAACATTTGCGCCGATATATTATTACCCTCCAGTTGCGTCTGTTCCTTCGACCGGGGGTTCAATTTTTGCGGCAACCGATTTGTCGAGTGAAAATTTTACTACCACAAATGGGTTGGTAAAAAATAATTTAACCATTCAAAACAACCTCGTGGTGCAGGGTTCGATTACCGGAAATATTAATCCGGGTTTCACGGCCGGTGCCGTATTGTTTCAGGGTTTGAATGGTATTCAGCAAGATAGTAATAATTTCTTTTGGAATAATACAACCAAGTCTCTCGGGGTCGGAACGGCTACCCCGGACGCGTCTGCCATAGTGGAGATAGCTTCCACAACGAGAGGTTTGCTTACGCCGCGCATGACCTCTACACAAAGAGATGCAATTGTCGCTCCGGCGACGGGTCTGTTAATTTATAACACTTCTTCAAATCAGTTCAATGTATTTAATGGGAGTGCGTGGGGTGCGCTGGCAGGAGGCGGCGGCGGAGGTTCAAGCGTGTGGTCCGATCTGACACCACCGACCAGTAATTTAGGTGTGTCTATGCAGAGCTATACGACTACGCTAACCTATGGTACAACTACCGGCTCAGCAAATTTATTTACTATAACCGACACAGCTGCAAACACTGGTACGGGGTATGTGTTGACGGTTGGGACAGCGGCGGGTTCTACAGCAAAACCGCTTCGAGTTACCGCAAGTGGGGCCGATGTGATAACAGTTAATGCCGCCGGTGCAATTAACCTGCCTGCCCTTACGGCGAATCGGGTTTTGTTTACCGACGCCTCAAAGAACCTTACAACAGTAGGTACGGTTTCGGCCGCTCAGGGTGGAACCGGGGCGGACACATCTGCTGCTACCGGAGTGCCGTATATTTCGGCGGGCACTTGGTCCGTAGACGCCAATGCTCTGGCGGCAACGCACGGCGGTACCGGTCAGGTGAGCTACACGCAAGGTGACTTACTCTATGCTACTTCAACTACGGCATTGAATAAGCTTCCGCTTGGTTCGGCAAATCAATTACTTGGAGTGAACGCCGCGGCGACCGCTCCGGAATATAAAACAGTAAATGGTACTGCCAACCAAGTAATTGTGAGCAACGGTGTAGGTGCTATTACTCTGTCGCTCCCGCAAAGCATTGCGACAAGTTCCACTCCTTCGTTTGCCAGTTTGGCGCTTACCTCTGCTACCGGGCAGTTGACCCTAGGGACCACCAATACGACCACTCTTTCTTCCTTGGCGCCAAGCGCGAGTCGGGTTGCTACTTTACCGGCGCTGGTTGCCGATGATACGTTTGCATTTTTAAATCAAACACAAACGTTTACAAACAAAACTATTTCTGGCAGCAGTAACACGCTCTCCGATATTCCGAACTCTGCTCTGACGAATTCTTCTATAACGGTTACCGCAGGCAGCGGACTATCGGGTGGGGGTAGCGTGAGTTTGGGTGGGTCTGTTGCGCTCGCCAATGCGGGTGTTACTTCGGCGAATTCTTTTACCGGCGCGATTACCGTTGCGGGGGGTGGAATAAATACAATCAGCAACTCCCTGGGTACCATTACCGTTACGGGTACGGAAGCCGATACACTCGCCAGCGTGACCGCTCGAGGTGCTTCTACCGGTGTTTCACTCACGCTTTCGAATGCTTCGCCTATAACGTTCTCAGGAACTACACCGACTCTTACATTTTCCGGTGGCAACACTGCGTTTGATTTTACAGGTGCCGGTACTCGTACGGTAAGTATTCTGAATTCAACCGCAAGCCAGGTGGCGAACTTGGACTTGTCCGATGGCGCGTTGCTTACCAATGGTACTATCAGACTTACGAATGGTGGCGCGTTGCAAAACATTAGTGATATTACGGCGAGCGGCGCCATAACCTTTAGTGGTTTAAATACAGCCGGCGTGGTACACACAAACGGCAGTGGTGTACTTTCTACCTCAGCCGTAAATTTGGCCGGTGGTTCAAGTGAAATTACCGGTATCTTAGGTGCGGCTAACGGTGGTACCGGAAATGGCTTTACTGCTTTCACCGGTCCGACTACATCGACCAAAACATTTACCTTGCCCGATGCCTCCGCTACTCTGTTAACCACCAACGCCCTAGTCACGGTTGCTCAAGGCGGTACCGGAGTAGGGAGCTTCACTTCCAACGGTATTCTCTACGGTAACGGTACGGGCGCTGTCCAAGTCACGGCCGCCGGTACGACCGGTCAGTGTTTGGTCGGGAACACCGGCTCAGCTCCGTCCTGGTCTTCCTGTTCTGGTCTCGTTACTTTGCAGAATGCGTACGCTAACGGTAATACCATCTCCACCACCGGAGCGGACATTGCCTTTACCTTAAACTCTTCTCAGAGCCACACCATTACCACTGCTGCCGGTGCCACCGGCTTCACTTCTATCGCTTTAGCTGACGGTGCAAACGCTACTCCGCCGGCACAACTTGTCTTAATCGACAATCTTGATACCAACCAAGCTTTAGGCATTGGCCTCAAAGTCCAGTCCGCCGCCGGTACCATTACCACCGCTCTCGATGTGAGTGATGCTGAAATCGGTACCGCCTTAGCTATTGGTTCAAACGACATTACTACCGGCGCCACTACCATCTCCAGCGCTGAACTCGATCGCTTAGACGGCAAAGACGCTGCTTTAGTGGATACCAACGATGCAGTCGCTACTGCCATTACCGGTACGGGTACCTTAACCGCAGGTAGTACCGGTGCAGGCTTCACCGTCGCTCTTGGTACCTCAACCATTACCGGTATCTTAGGTGCGGCTAACGGTGGTACCGGAAATGGCTTTACTGCTTTCACCGGTCCGACTACATCGAC
>JAEUSE010000125.1 GCA_016788805.1 Candidatus Doudnabacteria bacterium | reverse complement strand
AGGCGTGCTTGGGGCCGGGCGAATTGTGCGGATGTCGCCGCTGCGCTACTATTACTATGTCGGATGAGTTTAAAGAAATACGCGTATGGATCAACTACAAGAAATTTACAACACCTTTATTACGGCCTTTCCGGCTTCTTGGCAACCGTACATTGCCTTTGCCGCCGGGGTTTGCTTAGTGGTCGCCGTAATTCAGGCCATTCGCAAAGAGTTTATATGGATAGTCGTGCTTATTGTGCTTTTGCCCGCATCTATCCCTATTTTAAAAGGCACAGCTCTTACGCTTTTGGCTTTCATAAAATTTTTGTTCGGCGTTCAGGAGAGCGTGTAGTAGCATAACTAGCTAATTGTCGATTGTGGTATGAATCAACACGAGAATATGTTCGAGGTGGGGGCGCCGAAATCTGACGATGCTGTCGGATTTGATTCGGAGACTGATGCACAGCGGCACGAAGTGCCCGCCGAGATGTTTGATTCGTATTTAGAAGGAAACGCCTTGGTTCCCCAACGTGGCTTTGGGGTCGCATGCTTTGTTGGAAGGCACGTTTTTGGCGAGTCGAGTGATGTGTGGCGGGAGGTGTTTGATGCGCGGTTTTCTCCGGAGCAGCTTTCAAAGTTGGAAGCTACCATGAATTATATTCATATCGCGCATGGTGTACCGGCAGGAACTGCAGCGTTTAAACATAAGTTTCCTTTGGGCCATGCGGTTAAGGATGTATCAACCGAACGTGTGGCGCGCCTCTGGCCGGATACCCAAGTAGCCCTTAGAATGGCTTTAGTGCGCTACGTAAGTTTAGAACTAAAAATCTCTCTAAGGACGCCAGATTTGGTAGATTTTTTAAGCTTTGTTGAACAGCAGTATGTGTATGAGTGTGGTTTGGTCATGCAGAAGGTTGTAAAATTAATTGCTGAGTATTGGTCTACTACTGAAGGTAAAGCTTTGGCGCGAGCGTACCGCCAAGAATTTCGAGAGTCAAAAAATGAAGGGTATAATCCCGGTGAGCACCCATCTCAGTTTTGGGTGTCTCGTGGGTACTCCGACCGGGCTGAGGCGCAGGCTATCGCATACATTCAGTCCGTCGATCCTACATGCTCGGTAGACGATATTAAGCAAGTTTGGCTTGCGTTGAATACGTTTTGAACAAATTAGTTTCTCGCTTGTCTAGGTGAATAGGCGGCGTTTACATTCTATGGAGTATTTATGTAACTTGTAAGAGTATGCATGTGGCAGAGTTTACCTTTAAAGCTAAACCATGGGTGTACCCGGGCCAAGCAGCCTGGCATTTTGTGAGCGTACCCAAAAAAGAGTCCGCACGCATTAAAGCTTTGTTCGGCGGCTTGCAGCGGGGTTTTGGTTCTTTTCCGGTTACCGTTAGCATAGGTAAAACAACTTGGCTAACGTCCATTTTTCCGGACCCCAAAACCGGGACGTATCTATTACCGGTAAAAGCCGCTGTTCGCAAGAAGGAGGGCGTGGTAGAGGGCAAAGCCGTGAGCGTTACGCTTGCGATGCGAGTGTAGTTAAGGTATTCAGGTAGGATTATATGAACGGACAAAGTAGAACAGATGTATACGTGGGGTTGGAGGTAGATGTGGTGCTAAAACAGGACCAGCGTTCCGGCCGGCTTACGCGTGGAATAGTGGAAGAGATTTTAACTAACTCCAGTTTTCATCCGCACGGCATTAAAGTGCGGTTAGAGAGCGGGGAAGTAGGAAGGGTACAAAACATAGCCACTAAACAATAATTTTTATGCAAGAACACATTGTTTTAGTTAACGAACAAGACGAGCAGGTAGGCACGGAAGAAAAGTTACGGGCACACGAGCTTGGGCTTTTACACCGGGCGTTTTCTATTTTTGTATTTAACTCCCGAGGTGAGCTCATGCTACAGCAGCGGGCGTTGCACAAGTACCACTGCGGCGGGTTGTGGACCAACACCTGTTGCAGCCATCCCCGGGTGGGGGAGGGTACAGCTGCGGCGGCGCATCGCCGCTTGCAGGAGGAAATGGGTTTTGATTGCGAACTGCGGGAAGTGTTTAGTTTCGTGTACAAAGTGCCGTTTGCCAACGGGCTTACCGAACATGAGTTTGATCATGTGTTTGTGGGTACGTACGACGCAGACCCGGTGCTAAACCCCGAGGAAGCAGCGGCCTGGAAATGGATTTCCCCCACAGACCTGCAAGCAGCTATTGCTAAGGACCCGGATAACTACACCTATTGGTTAAAGGTGGCCCTGCCGGACTTGTTGCAAAGAATGTAGGGTAAAGCTCACCACACTTTTCACCCCTGTGAAAAGTGTGGTGTTTAGTTTTGTGGTGGATAAATGAGTTGCGAGCGAGTTTGTAAGTGGTACAATGTCAGGTATGAAAGCTTTGCGCTTAAAGCTTGAAAGAATTACATTATTAAAGACTTTAGTCTAATTTTTTGCGCCCCACAAGGGTGTTTTATTTTATTAAGAAAGGAAACACTAAATGACAAAAAATCAAAAATTATGGTTTTGGATAGGCTTAGCCCTGTTTGCAATACCAGAGATATTATGGAGTCCAGTGGTGAATGTTTTTTATGATTTATTCCAGAGTAGCAATAGTGTGGCTGTTTTTAGAGATAATCTTTTGACGAGCGGTAATCATGTAAATCTATTTATATCTATCCTTGGTTTACAGCTGTTTGGCCTTTTGGTTAGCGAAAGATTCGTGTTAAGGAGCCAGCAGTCTTTAGGGCTAAAAATAGCTTGGTCTACAGTTCTTGGAGTGTTGGTGCTGGCCACCTTACTCGCGTGGTCCATTGTATTTTCTCTACGTCGTGGTATTACAATTTAGTTGATGTGTAGAGTGAAGGTAATTAATGTGCCAATATGACTAAAAAGTTAGTTTTATATTTGAGCGTCCTAAGCTTTCTTTGTGTCTCAACTGCTCAAGCGGTAATACTTGTCCCATACTTTAACATTACCATCGTCAAACAGGCGGTGGGGGGAGACGCGGCATTTCACTTTAACCTAGTTGCTTCTTTTCCCTACAACAACTACTCGCAAAGCTTTCAAATTCAGACCCAGCAAGGCGCAGGGTCTTTTTTTATTGGAGCGACGAGCGGTAGTGGTACCGTGTTTACTCTAACCGAAGACTCTTTGGTGGGCTGGCAAAATACAAACGCAACGTGTACGAGCGGTGGTTCCGGCGTGTCTACCTCGCCGGTGGAAGGTGGGGTGAGAATTGTGGCGCAACCATTTTCTTCCATTACGTGCACTTTTACCAACGAACCGGTTGTTCAAAAGACACCAGTGTTGATTGTTCCAGGAGTGCTTGGAACAAATATAGGGAAAGGCGTGGATAAGTTATGGCTAGATATTGACCATAATTTGAGCGATATTGGTGACCAGTTTATGGATCCACTTCAATTTAAATCAGACTTGACCCCGCTTGATACAAGTTTAACAATCGACGAGGTAGTTAGAAAGCCGAGCGTCCTTTTTGATTATACCGAAGGTTTGATTCAAGAGTTTATCGGCCAAGGTTATGTAGAGAACCAGGATTTGTTTACGTTTCCTTATGACTGGCGGTATGGGGTAAGCGGGAAAGACGGGAATGGTGTGGTGGTAAACGAGGAGGCGTTAAAGCAAAAGGTGCAGGCTATACGTACCCAAACGGGAAGCGACAAGGTAGACGTGGTGGCGCACAGTACCGGCGGCTTACTGGTTAAGCGTTATGTGCAAGACCACCCGGCGAGTCATCACATTGGTAAGGCGGTGTTTGTGGGTGTGCCAAACACGGGCGCGCCCAAAGCAGTGAAGGTATTGC
>JAEUSE010000124.1 GCA_016788805.1 Candidatus Doudnabacteria bacterium | reverse complement strand
ACCAGTTTCTAGTATCTAATGCCTTACCAATACCGGCTAACTGCCGGTTTTTGATTATCTCAATTTCTTTTCGCCAATGAATGCAGAGATGTTCCTGATCCAAAGTCAGGTTTTCCACGAGCGACTTAACCAAACGGTATTTGTTCTAGCAATGCGGGTGTATAATGTCTTCATGGAAAAAACGATTATAGATAAGCTAAATAAGCTCTTTAGAATGCCTCCTTTGCGGTATGACAAAAAAGCAAAAGGTGGTTTTCTAAGTGATAACTATATTCTTCGTAACAGTACAGGTAAGTATTTTTTAAAGAAGTATCGTCCGTCTGTAAAAAATAGGCTATCGATTATTGCAAGAGCAGAGCAGTTTTTTTGGTCCCAAGACATGCCAGTTATTATGCCTCTCAAAACTAAGCAGGGCAAGACTTACTTCAGTATCGATGGTGGTTTTTACAGTTTGTTTCCGTATATCCCAGGAAAGACTTTTGACCACAAGACTGAGTTTCCAACAGTGAGTATGGTTAAGTCTATTGCCACTAATCTAGCTACAATGCACCTACTAAGTAAGATGGATTTTCCGATTATTTCTCCAGAGCAGCTCTCCGAATGGGATCCGAAAAAGGTACTTAGCGCCACCGCAAGGGAAGACTTTGATAGTTATGCAAACAAGATTTTAATCTTGCTGAAAGCCAAGAAAAAAAAGAGCTTGTTTGATAAAAGCGCTTTCGCCTTACTTAAACTCAAAGTAGCTTTAGTCAATACAATCCCGAATAAATTCACGGGGCGTACATTGGGGAAGCCGCACATTGTACATGGTGATTACCATGCTCAAAATCTGTTTTTTGACAAAGCCGGCAATGTGACTCATATTTTTGATTTGGAAAAATCTGATATCCGTCCAAGAAGTTTAGAGCTTATACGCTCAATGTTTATTATTTGTTTTAATTCCTACTTTAACGCACGTCGGTATAAACTTGCCCAAGTATATTTAGAAACATACAATTCCATATATCCGATTAAGCGGACTGAGTTGGAAAGTGCCATCAGATTTATGTATTATAAGCATCTGTGCAATTTATGGATAGAAAAGGAGCACTACTTGAATAACAATACAAGACCCGATCCTCTTCTTGCGGTCGAATTACGCTTTTTAAAGTATCTATCGAAAAACCTGGAGATATTAATTAAGAAGCTGCGGTGATATTTATAGTCCATGTGTTTGTAAAAGTGTCCGATTATTATCTTAGAGAGTCCGGTTTAGCATAATCACAAGTTTGCATCCCTCTAAGATACCCATTTTTGTCAGACAGGAATATATACCTCTTACTAAAGCCAGAAAAGTTTTCCATCTGTCTTGAACGTTACTGCCAAATGAAAAATATCCAACGCCGAACATTCGACATTGGATATTTCATTTAGGAATTGGGCATTGGTAATTAGAAACTCAGACTACTCTGCAGTTGGGGCTTCCGTGGGTGCCGCAGACTCTTCCGCTACCCCTTCTTCTGCTACAGCCTCCGGAGTGCCTTCAATTTTTTCGCCATTGATGTCTATTTTCCAGCCGGTCAGGCGAGCAGCCAGGCGAACGTTTTGCCCGGCTTTACCAATTGCGAGCGAGAGCTGGTCTTCGAGTACGCCTACGTTTGCCGCTTTTTCTTCTTCATCCAGTTGCACGTTCAAAATCTTTGCCGGAGAAAGCGAGTTAGCAATAAATTTCACCGGGTCTTCGCTCCACTCGATAATATCTATCTTTTCACCCCCGAGTTCGGCCATAACCGTTTGCACGCGGGTACCTTTTTGACCCACACATGCGCCGATTGGATCTACCCCTTCTTGAGTGGACGTAACGGCGATTTTAGAGCGAGAGCCGGCTTCTCGGGCCACCGCCTTAATCTCCACCACCCCATTGTAAATTTCCGGCACTTCCAACTCAAACAGTTTGCGTACAATGTCGGGATGGCTTCGAGAGAGGGTAATTTTTGGTCCACGCTGCGCCGGTTCTACGTGCAATACTAAAACTTTTAAGCGCTGATTCAACGTGTATCGTTCACCGCGAATTTGCTCGGAAGGGAACAATACACCGGTACCGCGGCCCAAGTCTACCAAAATGGTATCGCCTTCAATGCGCTGTACCACACCGCTCACCAGAGTACGCTCCTTGGCTTTAAAATCAGAGAACTGCATGTTTCGCTCTGCTTCGCGAAGCTTTTGGATAATAACCTGCTTGGCAGTTTGAGCGGCAATGCGACCGTATTGGGCACCGTCTTGAGGGGTGATTTCGGTGCGAATAATATCTCCTACTTTTGCTCCCTCTTGTAGACTTTGTGCGGATTCAACATCGACTTCTTTCTGCGGATCTTCTACCAGCTCCACCACAGTTTTTACATCAAAAACCTTGGCGGATAGGTTTTCCGGATCAAACTCCACTACGATATTTTGATCTCGGTTCCCATAGTCCTTACGAAAAGCCGCAGCCAAAGAAGCCTCTATCATAGATAGGATTTCTTCGGGCGGAATACCTTTTTCGTCTGCTATTTGGTCTAGTGCTTGTTTAAGTTGATCATTCATAATCTTCCTACGAATTACTAATATATGAATCTTTTGTACGCTACGAACAAGTTCACATTCGTATATTCGTACTAATTCGTATTTCGTAAGGTCTTAATAAAAAAGGAGAGCACGCGCTCACCAGTTCAATTCCAGTCTTCTACCGAATTCATTAGTATCTTAGCAGAATACAAGGACTTGTCAACATCAACTACTTCTATTACGCATACGTCAATTTGAGGCCGTAAATTGAGCAGCTCCGGGTGTTTCAACAGGTACAGCTTAATGGCTTTGAGCATTTTCCTCTGTTTATACATATCTACAGCCTCCACCGCCGAGCCGAACTTGTCTGCCCCCGCCGTACGTGTTTTGACCTCCACAAAAATAAGCGTCCGGCTATCTCGGCATATAAAGTCGATTTCACCTAAACGCTTACCCTTATGATGATATTCATTTTTTGCAAGAACGACGTAACTCCGTTTCTTGTATTCGTCCTGAGCCCACTCCTCCCCTCGCTGACCAAGCGTTTTAGGTCTCTCTGGTTCTGCTATGCTCTTCTTCCGAGAAAAGATGCCCATATGTATAGTGAAGCATGCCGCGCTAAACCCGCCTTTGCGCAATCCCCAATAATTACTTCTGCTTTGCGAGATATCTTTCTTTCAACTGCTGTTTCTCCCAAGCGGCTTTCTCTACCGGGTACAGCTGAAACATATATTTAATAATGTACAGCTTCCAGACCGCGGCCACTACTAATAAAATTAAAAATGCCAAGTGAGTACCAAACAACCCCACCAACTGATATCGTGCGCCTGACCAAAGCAGGCCCGCCAACCCAATTGCGCCGGCCCATATAAACCAACGGCCCAGGAGTCGTTGGGTGACCGGGTTGCCGGATACTTTTTTTGCAATCCACACGGCCAGGGCAAACACGCAAAATGCGATAGCCAAACCGACGAAAACCTTATCTACGGTTTCAAACCGTATACGGTTAATATATATTTGGAAATCGTAAGAAAAAAAATACTTAAACGCCTGTGTTACTTTATTCATATCCGCTAGATACTTCTTTGCAATCTACTCCGGCCGGGGCCGAGCCTTTGTGCAATCTAATTATAAACGTCAGAAAGCTTATACTATTACTTTGAACCGACAATTTCAAGACCCGGTCTATTTACCAAATACTACAGCGTAATGGTACCCGTCTGCTTCCAGATCTTTCACAAATCGGAAACCGCTCCGTAACATCATATTCGTCAATTCTTCCGGACCCACCC
>JAEUSE010000123.1 GCA_016788805.1 Candidatus Doudnabacteria bacterium | reverse complement strand
AGCCGAGCTTTGTTTATATTGTATATATCGTTAGTCGTACAACATACATTGTGCGACGTGTATCATATACCAATTTTGCCCTATTCCCCAAGGTGTATGTAGCTATAGCTTTCCCGTTACCAACCCGACCACCTTCGAATCCTCAGCCCATTAGAATGCTCTCCGCTAAATTATTTCAGATACCATATATAGAGAGTTTATGGTTAACTGACTAACCAAAGCGGGCGACTCGCAAAGAAACTATCAAACTCAAAGTACCTAGGCTACGACTCCCCTGCTAGATACCTAAAACGACCACGCTAGGGTCGTTTTAGGTATACTTACCGGGTGGACTTTCGGAAGCCTGCCGCCTGAGCCTCGGCTTCTGTTTTAAAACACAGCTCTGGCTTCACTCGGTTGTAGAATGAGCCGCCGAGCACATGATATATTTTACTATCTTTGGATATATTACCCTTTACCGTACATGTCTCCGGTGCTGTAGTTTGAGCAACATTGAGCGTTGTCGTTTGCACACCTTGCACTTGAGCTTTGGTCGCGGTAGTATCTCTAGAAGTTTCGCCTTCGACCTCAGTATTAGCAGGCGGCGCAGGAGCGGGTTTTGTGGTATAATTATTTTGTTTAACGGAAGGAGGGGCGCTGCCTTTATCGTTAGCAACCCGCCAGCTAGTACCCGTCCCATAACCCACCCCGAAAATTACTACGAACAGTCCGGCAGTGATAAACGACTGTCGATGTTCGCTCACATAAGACTTCAAAGACTCATATGACATACGCGTTCGTGCTCGGACGGGTGTACACCCTCTCCCTGGCCGAGTTATTAGCTTATTTCAAAACCCTACAGTCCCCTATTAAAATAGTGGAAGCGTCGTTTGAGTTGCTTCTAGTGGAAACGGATAAAGCTCTGGATGTCGAACGATTTCAGAAACACTTGGGTGGTACCATAAAGATACTAAAAATTGTAGACGTTGTAAAAAAACGCGAACAAGACTCTATTAACTTTTGCTTACAAAACTACTTTAAACCCAGCAAGCTTAAAGCCGATTTTCTTAAATCAGCTAGCGGCAAAATTCAATTCGGAGTCAGTGTATATTTACTCGACCCCGAAGTACGGGCGTTTGGAGAACCTAAAAAGCTCGGTATGTTTATTAAGAGGGCCATGCAGGACAGCGGAGCGAGCATACGACTAGTATTGCCGGAATTTAACTCCTTAGCCCTTGCCTCAGTCGTTGTCACACACAATCAACTCTTAGTGAAAGGCGCGGAGATTTGCGCGCTCGCCGGAAAAGACAAAGTATACATTGCAAAAACGCTGAGCGTACAAGACTTTGAGGACTATGGTCGAAGAGACTACCAGCGCCCCAGCCGAGATGATCGCCGCGGCATGATACCCCCCAAAGTAGCCCAGGCCATGCTTAATCTTTCCGGGGCAAAACCAAACGACACTTTGCTCGACCCATTCTGCGGCATTGGTACGTTCGTTCAGGAAGGAGCATTACTTGACTTTAAAATGCTCGGAACCGACATAGATCGACAAGCGATTGTAGGCAGCGAAAGAAACCTAGAGTGGTTTCGCAACCGATACAAAATACCGAAGGGTAAATTCCACGTGGAAGTTGCAGACGCACGGGAAGTACACAAAGTCGTAGAAAATCTGACCAAACTCAAAGCGTTCGGTAAAATTACCGGAGTGGTAACTGAAGGCACGCTCGGACCGGTCTACGGCCAGTTCCCTACTGCTCACGAAATTAACCAAAACTTTCAAGACTTAAGCGAACTCTACACTAAAACCTTTTTGGATTTTAATTCTTTCCTAGGTAAAGGCAGCAAAGTAGTCATGTGTTTACCCGCCTATCGCAAGTCCGGCACGGAGTATGTAATGTTCCCGAACCTTGACTTTGCCACCTCTAGTGGGTATAATATCAACAGTGTTATACCTCAAGAAATTGGCTTACTTATGCCGTTTCTTAGGATTACTCCCCGTGGTAGTATTATATATGATCGAAAAGATCAGGTAGTCGCCCGGGAAATTGTTATATTTGAAAAACTTTAATAATCCACAGATACACGGATTACGCAGATAACACGGATTCTAAAAGCATCGCTTTAGTCCCCTTAAGAACTATCTGAGATATCAGTGCTATCTGTGCATCTGTGAAGATATATGGCACATAAAAAAGCCGGCGGCAGTACCGCCCTTGGCCGAGATTCAGTATCTAAACGACTCGGCGTTAAAGTATTCGGCAACCAAAGAGTTCGCAAAGGCGAAATTATCGTAAAGCAGCGCGGGACCAAATTCCACCCGGGTGAGAATGTGCGCATCGGCGGCGACTCAACCCTCTACGCGGTCATAGACGGTGTAGTGAAGTTCCAGAGAAAGATGATTCGCAAATTTCACGGCAGTCTCCGCATGACCCGCTTCGTGAACGTAGTAGAGGTACCTCCGGCACCGGCAAAGCAATAGCAAGCCTCAATAATAAAACCTCCGAACCTAAGTTCGGAGGTTTTATGTTTGGTAACAAACCAATCTTTGCTCTTACTTTCGTATTGCAGCTTTAATGAACGCGCTAAATAAGGGATGTGGTTTCAGCGGCGAAGACAGGAACTCCGGGTGATACTGAGTACCCACAAAGAACGGGTGCTTTGGCAACTCAATTACTTCCACCAACTTACCATCCGGCGAGGTGCCTGATATGCGCAAGCCGGCTTTTTCTAACTGCTCGCGGTAGGCGTTATTAAATTCATACCGGTGCCTATGGCGCTCGCGAATAAGCGCCTTACCCGTTGCCTTAACCCAACCGGCCTTGCTGTAGGCCTTCTCCGCCACAGAGCCACGGACCAGCACGCAGTCCCAACCACCCAAACGCATGCTCGCCCCATACTCCCGTTTCAACAACTTCTTCTCCTGATCAGGCATAATGGCGATAATTGGATGCGATGTCTTTTTATCTATCTCCGTAGTATTCGCTCCCTTAAGGCCTGTAACATTTCGCGCAAATTCGATCGCGGCCATTTGCATGCCGTAACATAAACCCAAGTAAGGTACGCCCTGCGTACGAGCATATTTTATAGCCTCAATCATCCCCTCCGTGCCTCGGCTACCAAATCCTCCGGGCACTACTATTCCCGCATATCCTCTGAGCGCCCTGGCGGCACCAAGCCGTTCAATGTCCGCGCTAGACACCCATTCTAGACTTACAGAAACCCTGCTGTAAACACCGGCATGTTTCACTGCTTCGATTACAGAAATATAAGAATCATGTAGCACGAAAGCACCCGTACCAAAGTACTTCCCTACCATGGCAATCTTAATTTTTTGCTTGACAGAACTGCCCATGCGTAAAAATTTATGCCAGTCACTAAAATTCGGCTTTCTAGGCTTAAGCTGTAGTTTACGCAAAATAGTCTCGCCTAAGCCATCCCGCTCATATTGCAAAGGCACATCGTAAATGCTTTGTACGTCAGGTGCGGACACCACACTCCCTTGTTCCAAGGAACACATGAACTCCAATTTTTCTTTGCGTTTATCATCCAAAGGAACTTTTGACCTGGCCAAAATAACATCCGGGTGAACGCCAACCGAATTCAAGTTCTGCACTGCGTGTTGAGTTGGTTTAGTTTTAAGTTCGTTACCACCGGCGCCTCCGAGACTCGGCACATAGCTAACAAGTGCGAGTAATACATCATGGGGTTGCTTGAATTTTAGAATACGAACCGCTTCTAAAAACAAAACATTCTGGTAGTCGCCCACGGTACCCCCGATCTCAATCACCACGATGTCGGAATTATTTCGTGCTGCCGCTCGTATAATTCGACCCA
>JAEUSE010000122.1 GCA_016788805.1 Candidatus Doudnabacteria bacterium | reverse complement strand
AGGTCGCCCGCTGCTCCACCCGCCCGCCGCAAGCCGGACAAACTTTGGGCATACTAAATTTTTTTTCTTTCCCCGTTCTCAACTTTGACAACACTTCCACGACTTCCGGAATAACATCCCCGGCTTTCTGAATAACCACTGTGTCGCCGATTTTTAAACCCAGCCGCTCTATTTGCTCTATATTATGCAACGTGGCTTTAGCCACCGTAGACCCGGCCACCAAAGTCGGCTTAAAGTGCGCTACCGGCGTCAAGACACCGGTCCTACCAACCCGCACTGAAATTTCCACTACTTGAGTGGTGGCCTGTTCGGCCGGATATTTGTACGCTATGGCATACCTTGGTGCCTTACCCACCACACCCAACGTTTCATGGTCGGCCAAATCATTAACCTGCACCACAACCCCGTCCGTACCAAAAGCATAGGTGTCTCGCATCTGAGAAATGCTCTCAACAAAATCCAAAACCTGATCCAAACGCCCAGTCACCTTTTCTTGTTCTGCCACTTGAAAGCCTAGCTTTCTTAACAAATTATGCTCTTCTGAATGTTTCGAAATCTTATGTTGCTTCTCCGAATTATTCCACTGCAACTGGGCTATATCCCAAGCAAAAAAATCCAACGAACGCTCGGCGGTTAGCCGAGAGTCCAACTGTCGGAGACTACCTGCCGCTGCATTACGAGCATTGGCCAATAAAGGTTTGCCCTGTTTCGCGTATTTCTTATTCAGTCGTTCCAACACTCGCTTAAGCATAACCGCCTCTCCTCGAACCTCCAGAAAAGCGGGTATATCTGTAGCTGCTAGTCGAACCGGAACGGAAGCGACTGCTTTAATATTTTGAGTAATATCTTCGCCTATACTACCATCCCCTCGTGTTACCGCGCGGGTTAACAAACCCTGTTCGTAAATAATTGATACCGCGAGCCCGTCCATTTTGAGCTCACAAAAATATTCTGCGGGCTTTCGACCGAGCAGTTTACTTATACGTGCCTCCCATGCAAACACTTCTTCTTTGGAAAACACGTCTGAAAGACTCAACATACGGACTGCATGGCGTGCTTTGGTAAACTGTTCAAGCGCCTGCCCCCCCACCCGTTCAACCACAAAGTTTGGGTCCGCCAGATCTGGGTGCTCAACCAGGATATTCTTGTACTCTCGCACGAGCGAATCGTATACGGCATCGCTGATCGTTGGGGAATCTAAAACATAATACGCGTGCGCGTGAATTTGAATTTCCTGACGTAACTTTTCTATTCTTTTTTTCGCTTCAGTGGAGTTCATAGAGACATTTTCTGCCTTAAGTATACCATTATTAACGAACCGAGAATATTGAATTAAGAACTACGTAATAGTTAATTCGTGCTTCGTAATTCCAGCTTGCTTGGGTTATCCCCAATTGTCTATCACACTAAAATGGCGTACAATAAAGTTACTTATGTGGTTCGGAAGAAACACCTACAAAATAAAATTATCAAGGAGACTTAAGTGGAGTGTGGGCAAGTCCCAATCCTCGGCAAGTCGCCTTTGGATGCTCGGTGGGCTGTGCTTGTTAGTCGCGGCAGGTTTGACGTTTAATTTATTTCAGGTATCCGATAATACAGCCGAAGCCACTGAACCTCGAGTACTCGGCGCCGCCACTCAGTCAGTTAATCCCATTGCGGTCCAATTTATTGACTATCAAGTTCAGCGGGGAGACACACTCTTTAGCATTAGTCAGCAATACGGTATTTCTTGGGGAACCTTAGCCGAGCTGAACGATTTGCAAGCCCCATTCAGCTTAAAACAAGGGCAAACAATCAAGGTGCCGATACAATAGCAGACGAAATTCGAATTAAAAATTACGTATAAAAACATCTCGCGTATGCGAGATGTTTTTTGTGTATTACGAAATGTATAATTCTAGTGTCGCGCTTCGGACCTTATTGCACCGGCACCAACACGCGCAGCCGTCGAATGAGCCGGCCCGCGGATGATTGAATCTCCACAGACTTTTTGTTCAAATAGGGCAACCCTTTCGGTCCGTTTACCCCGTTGGTTTTACCAGTAGTTGTAACCTCCACATAGCCGGGCTGGGTACCGACATTCATGAGTATAACCTCATAAGAACAGCACCCCGCTACAGCATCCGAAGTCAACGCAACCGGCACATCCACGTTATACGACAAAGTCGTGTTGGCTTGGTACCAATTACTTGTACCCGGCCACGGACCGACGCAGTCCACGTCGAGTTGGCATATGTACATTTTAATATCGCTCGCAATGCTACTACTGGTTTTTCTAAAGGTAATATTTGTATACAGACTATCGCCGACCGTGTTTTTACTTGGGTCATATAAATACAAACGCCGCGCAAGCGCATAGCCGGACGAATTATTTGCCGTAACCGGCACCTCTACCTCAATATCGTTATTGGGATTTACGTTACACAACTTTGTCTGGTTGGTAATAGTCGATTGCAACCCGCTCAACAGCGAAAAGCTGAATAAGGAAAAATCCGGGTCACAGTTCGCGCCCAAAGACGTAACTAAGGTTGACTCATTGCGCTTTAAACCAAAAGTCGCCTCTTCCGCCGCGCCAATACTCGCATATAAAATAGGCTCAGTGTGAAGCAAGTCAGTAGAGGTTGCAAGCTCTGCGTAGCCAACCGCGGCCAAACTAAATGTAATAGTCGTAATCGCCGCGAGAAGCAACATAGACAGCAGTAGCGTAATACCCGCCTGAGGATTTTGGCTTCGCCAGAATGGCCAGAGATGCTGTTTATTGTCCCGGTATATCATATACATGAGAAGCTACGGATGTTTGGTAAGAAATGGTGCGCACTTCGCCGGTAGGTAAGGTTACCGTTGCCACGGCTACTATGGTCACGGATGGCTGTTGATAGATAAGCGGAGTCGTGCCTTCGGTATATGGGTCGCGACGGGGTCGGATATACAACTTAAACGTAGTTATAGCAACGTTAGTCGGGTTAAGCCGTGAAGGCTGCGCTTGTGTATCCTTTCGAAGAAACAAATCGGTCCCCGTGCGATATATGCACTCACGCTCTCCGTCTACATTTATCAGCTGTATCCGGTCTTCTGTTTGAGCGTAGGAGTCGGCACCCAATGCCGCAGGTCGTTTGGTGGTGCCGCCATAGAGAGGGTTGCCGTCACAACCGATAACCGGCGTCGTAATAGTAATCCCGTCAGTCACATTATAATCAATCTGGCCGTTTCTAATCTCTTTAACCAAGAACTCCATAGTTGTGCGGACACTTTGGGATATTTGACGTTGCGCCTCAATTTTTCGGTAAATCTTTAATGTGGTGTTAAATAAAGACAACATCATGGTTACCGTCCCGGCAAATATAGTTACCGAAACTAATACTTCCATGAGGGTAAACCCCCTACCATCACGGAACACGGAACACGGAACACGGAACAAAGACCCGGCGCAACGATGCGTAGCATTACTAGGCTGCTTCATGTTGTATGCTTCATGTTTCATGATTAAAAGTTACGCCAATTGGTTAGATAGGTAACAAATTCAATTCGACAATTTCCGGAGGTGGGCCAGGTGGTAGACGGTTTGCAACCTCGGTCCACCCACCATACCCGGGAGTAAACCTTTAAACGCGGCCCAACGTTTTGATTATAAGGGACAGACGTGTCCTCTTCAATTACAATTTGCCGATAATAATCAGACGGCTGACCCACGCCGGAGTTGGTGGTATACAACACCCCGGTTGCCGCCGTAGAGTCGTAATACAAACGATAGTCCGGAGTCGCGCCGGGTTGATAGGTAAACTGCCAATAGTCGGCGGTATCAACCGCCGTATAGTCAGT
>JAEUSE010000121.1 GCA_016788805.1 Candidatus Doudnabacteria bacterium | reverse complement strand
GTAGAGTACAAAGCGCGCGTTCGCGGGTTCGTGCATCCGCTCGTAAAGCGACTCGGTTTTACCGCACAGCCAAAGGAGTCGGAAAACGATTCTTTACTGAGGCCGTTAGTTTTATTGGTGGCCGGGACATATGGTGACGAAGATGTCGTGGCTCGCGCTTTAAAGATGTTTACGTTAAGCGTTAAGAAGGGAACGGCCAGCATACCGGCAGATCTCCGCGCGGTAGTGTACCGCCTCGTCGCTTTTGCCGGAGGCTTGCCAGAGCTGCAATACTTTAAGCATTTGTATAAAAATGCCGAGTCCCAGGAGGAGCAGACTCGACTGACTCGGGCGATGTGCGCGTTTCTAAAACCTGAGTTGGTAAAAAAAGCTTTGGAGTTTAGTCTTACTTCCGCGGTTCGCTCGCAAGATGCCTGGCGTTTCGTGTCGTATGCTACTCACGAGCCGGCCGCACATCCGGTTGTGCTCAGGTTTGTAAAAGACAATTGGTCTTGGTATATGGAACGATATGGTTCCGGCGGCCATGCATTGGCCCGGATAGTGCAGGCGTTTGCGGGTGTATTCGAGGAAAAAGTCTATCGCGATGTGAAAGCTTTCTTTTCTAAAAAACCAGTACCCGGGGCCGAGCGTGCGGTCCAGCAGGTCGTGGAGCAAATGGAAGCGAGTGTTTTGTGGCATAAAAGAGCCAGGGCAGAGATGATTACCTTTTTGAAACAGGGAACTAGAGAGGGTTAAAGATGGGGTTCTGGTTTGGCGTGAGTTTGTCTGAGATGCTTTAAACATTGCATATTTCGGCCGGCTTTTGTATACTGTTGGGAGTAGATAAAGAGCTTATTCCACACCAATAATTTTTTAAATTCTCGCTTGTAGCGGGGCTCGCTAAGGAGGCGAGTTTCTAATTCTGTACCACACATATGAGACCGAAATTGAAATTATACGCCGCTTTGTTGGGCATTCTTATATTGGCTCTGGGTGCCGGGTGGCTTGTGCTGCCCAGTGGGAGCCGGATTGACTTGCGTAAAGTCAAAATTAATTACAATAAATCGTTTCCGATTAAGCTTGGGTTAGATTTACAGGGTGGAAGTCATTTGGTATACCAAGCGGATTTGAAAGACATTAAAGACTCCGATCGTGCGGAGGCTATGGCAGCGGTGCGCGACACTATTGAGCGTCGAGTAAACAGCTTCGGGGTAGCAGAGCCTCAGGTGGTAGTAGGCGGTCAAGACAAAGTGATTGTTGAGCTGCCCGGGATTAAAGATATTCAAACGGCCATCGATCAGATTGGCCAAACTCCTTTTTTAGAGTTTCGAGTTCAAAGTACAAAAACGCCTGAGGTTACAGTTGACGCGGAGGGTAAGGCTGTAGTGGATCCGACCGCCGGTTGGGATACCACCGGCTTGTCGGGCAAGCAATTGACGCGCGCGACCGCAGACTTGCAACAAGGGCAGGCTAGTCTCGGCGGGGATGTGGTAGTGAGGCTGGAGTTTAACGACGAAGGAAAAAAGTTGTTCGGAGATATTACCTCCAATAATATCGGTAAGCCGATTGCAATCTTTTTAGACGGTAAAATTTTGTCCGCCCCGACCGTACAAACTGCGATCACCGACGGGACCGCCATTATTACGGGCAACTTTACCATTCAAGACGCGAAAGATCTTGCGACCCGGCTTAATTCCGGTGCTTTGCCGGTGCCGATTAAGATTGTTTCTCAGCAAACCGTCGGTGCAACGTTGGGACAAGAGTCTGTACAGAAGTCGCTCATCGCGGGGGTTATCGGGCTGATTCTGATTGCGTTGTTTATGATTATGTATTATCGCTTTCCCGGTGTGTTGGCGGTGTTGGCATTATTGGTGTACGTGCTGGTCTCGATTGCGGTGCTAAAAATTGGCATTTCTTTGACCGCGGTTATTTTGGTAGGTCTGTTTTTCTTCCTTGGGCTTACGGTGAGCGCGTACTTTGGCATTTTAGCGTTCGTGAGTTATGTGGCGTTACTGTTCCTGGGTGGGGTGCAGCCGGTTACGCTGACCTTGGCGGGTATTGCCGGGTTTATCCTTTCGGTGGGTATGGCCGTTGACGCAAATATTTTGATTTTTGAACGTATTAAAGAAGAAATTCGTTCAGGTAAGGATACACAAAAGGCGATTCGAGATGGGTTTGACCGGGCTTGGCTGTCCATTCGAGACTCCAACGTCTCCAGCTTAATTACCACGCTTATTCTGTATATGTTCGGAACTCCAAGTATTAAGGGGTTTGCGGTTACTTTGAGTATCGGTATTCTTATTTCCATGTTTACAGCCATTACGGTTACCAGGACGTTACTCAAAGTGTTCATTACTAATCGGCTTCTGACCCATCCATGGCTGTTTGGGGTGCAGGCTTCAAAGCAGTGTGCCGCTACTGACTCCTAGGCATTGTCGAAATATTTGAAATTTTGAATTTATCACATTTATGCTAAAAATACTCAAATACTATAAGTACCTATTCGCCTTTTCCGGGGTTGTTTTAGTTGCCGGATTGTTCTCACTCGGATTCTACGGTCTGCACCTGGGCATAGATTTTAAAGGCGGGACCATTACAGAGCTGGAGTACGCGGCCGCGCCCGATATTGCACATATCCGGAGTGTGGTTGATGAGCAGGTGCAGGGGGTGCAACTGCAAACGGCAGCCGATAAAGGATTGTTGATTAAAACCGGAGTACTGACTCAGGAAGAGCATCAAAAGCTACTTGCCGTACTTAAAGAGAAAACCGGTGAGTTTACAGAAAAGCAGTTTGAATTAATTGGACCGGTGGTCGGGCGAGAGCTTCGCAGTGACGCGCTGTGGCAGTTAGCCTTGGTTTCGTTGGGAATTATTTTATACATTGCCTACGCGTTTCGTCGTATTCAACGCCCCATTACCGCGTGGCGTTTTGGCTGGGCCGCAGTTATCGCTTTGTTGCACGACTTACTTATAGTGCTAGGCATTTTCTCGATTTTAGGGCATTACAAAGGCGTCGAAATCGACAGCATGTTCGTGACTGCCATGTTGACGGTGCTTGGTTTTAGCGTGCACGATACAATTGTAGTGTTTGATAGGATTCGGGAGAATATAAAGATTTACGCCGGTCAGCCTTTAGAATTTGTGATAAATCATAGTATTAGCCAAACTTTGGTTCGATCTCTTAACACAAGCTTAACCGTATTGTTCGTACTCTTGGCGCTTCTGTTATTTGGCGGCGAAAGCATTCGATACTTTGTATTGGCTTTGTTTATCGGGGTCATTACCGGAACGTATTCATCCATTTTTGTGGCCAGCCCGTTGTTGGTTCTATGGCAAAAATGGAGCGCTCGGAAGGGGTAAAATCATGTTATTTTGGGTACCCGGCAAAGTAATTTGTCGGGTATTTGTATTTTCTTGAGGGGGAGTAGGTCTTCCCATATTAGCCGTAATAGGGGATAAAATAGGCACACGAACTTGGCTTTTTGTCCAGCTTTGCGGAAAAAGCCTATAAATAAGGGATTTCTACTATAGAAATATATTGACAAAGTTTAGCCTTTTCTGCTATAATAAGTTAAATGTTTGACAGCCAATTCGTTTATGTTGTGCCATGCGGTTTGGGTAAGCATAAAATGTGATTAGAAGTGGAATTATAATATGGGTATTTTAGATACAATTATTGACACCAAACGTTCCGATCTCGTAAAAGAGTTTGAGCCTTTAGTGACAATCGGTAAAATTTTAGATCAACTTAAAGACCGTGACCGGGAGATTTTATCTCGCCGGTATGGTGTGCATGGGTCCAACGAGCAGACGTTGGAAGCAATTGGTAAGGATTTGAAGTTGACCC
>JAEUSE010000120.1 GCA_016788805.1 Candidatus Doudnabacteria bacterium | reverse complement strand
TTAACCATGAGCTGCCCTGCCGGCGACTCAGCCGGCAAATCCAAAACCACCGGACCTTAGTCCGGTGGTCGGTTATTTTTTTATGGCCGCTTCCTCACTTGAAGATTGGCACTGCTTTATAGAGATTTATTTGAATAAAATGCAAAAAACGTAAGGTTGTTTGGAAAATTGATACTTAATTTGCGGCGCATGCCGGTTATATGAACCCCAGAATGTATTTGATACATAAAAAAGCCGCATTTTTTACGACTAAGCCACTCAACCCCTGTTCTGCGGCCAAACCTGAATCCCGAAATTATTTCGTCTTGTCATTCCGGAATCCCGCTTCTGAGCGGGATATCCGGAATCCAAACCCAGAAACCTGGATCCCGTGTCGAAGCACGGGATGACAAAATACTTAGGAAATTTGAATTTCGGGATTCAGGTAGGTGCCAAATATTGACTTTTATAGCTATATGTGTTATATTTCACCAGTCTCAACAAGTGAAAAGAGGAAAAAATAGCGTCGCGAGCCATTGGGCGTAGCGGTGCTTCTAGTTTGCCCTCTTTTCCAGATGAGACGGAGGCAGCATGGAAATAATGATAATTGCAGGATTCATCACAGGTTTCGCCCTGTGGTGCGTTGTGTTTGTGTTTGAAGTATTTACGTGTTTACTTTTGCCGTTAAAAACGGTAGAAGCTATATCATGGTTCGTGTATGTTGGGGGAGTTATTTGTATTTTCTTCCTCACGGGGTCTTTTTTGGCCGCCGCCGTCGCGGCGGTGGTAGTTCAGATTATTGCGAAGCTCATGCGCGACACAGTGCATGGGCCGTAGTCTTTTTTAGGGGTCGGAATTGCGTTCCGGCCCTGCTTTTTTATTCACCCTTTCGGATAGCATAGTCCGATTTTAGCTAGGACTAAATCTGTTTATCCTCGTGTTGTGTTTCTGATTGGATCGCGGTGGCTTCGATTTTAGCTGTGGAAGTCAATAGGGGGTACTTAAGTTTAATTCAAGCGTATGGTATATACTATATATGTATATATAATGCATTTGTATGAAACAAAATAAGTGGTATTTTGGTTTGTTGTTAGTCTTGCTTGTGGGGGCGGTGGGACTTGGCGTTTCTTTGCGCGTGCTAAAACAAAGGGGAGTTATTAACTCCCAAAACTCCGCCGCTTCCGGCGCGCAGTCCGGTTGCAGTCAGTACGAACGGTCGTGGGGCGACTGGTGTGTGTACACCTGGTCAGACGGATCGCCAGATAAAATTGTCTGGGGATTTGATAATATCTACCACCCTTCCGTGTGGCTGCGTAACGGCCAGTGGAACATGGTTGCAGGCGGGTGGAAGTCTCCGGCGAAAGACCAGCAGTATCGTGACCGGGTGTACCAACTCCGCACCTCTGACCCGTATGGTATTACCGGCTGGCAGCTCGTACCCGGCGCCGGCGCCGGCGGTGCTTTGGTAGACAACGCTTTTGAGAACGCCGCTTCTACCGATGTCCCCAGAGAAGCGTACGCGCTTGGCAACAGCGGCAGAGCTACGGCATACGAGTCTTTCCATACGGTGCAGCCAGACGTAGTACCGGTAGAGCAGTATCCGCGGCAGGCCGACGGCAGCACGTTCCCGTGTTGCGATGCTTTGTATTATTCTTACGACTACGCGGGCACATTTCCGGAAAAACAAGTGGGCGTGCACATGGGGTACTTTGACGCCCAGGGAGTGCTGCAGCGCGCGGGTCGGTTTGGTGCCAAGAACCCGGCACTGGACTGGCGGAGCTATGGCTCGCTTGGGGGGAACAGGGTTGCCGGGGTGAGTGATGCCCGGGTAACCTACGACCCTCAGACCAAACAGTTTTACATGGTCTACGGAGAGTGGTGGGACAGCCACAAGAGTAGTGACGGCGGTTCTGCTACTACCAGTCTTGCCTCGGCTGGCTGGACGAATCAAAAGTTCACTGTAGTCAAGCGTAACCTGCTGGACATGGAGGCGTACGCAGGTAACCCGCAAATAGTAGTTGGACCTGACGCAAAGTACTACTTGTTTTACACCAGGTTTTCCGGCGGGATTTTTGTGGCTTCAGCAGACAACATTGCCGGACCGTATACCGCCCACAAGCAAGTGCTGGCCCCAAAGAGTGGGTTTACTACCGTGGGCACTCCGTATGTATTTTGCAACACCAACATGAACCAGTGGCAAATGTATTTTTACGCTTCTACCGGCGGGACAGATAATCAAATATATACTGCCTTCCTGCACAAGTCTTGTGCTACCCCTCCGACGTTGTAATTGAGTAGTGCAGCTTGAAGTGTTTAGGCGCCCTTGTTCTGGCTGTGTGATGGATACACGTCTCTTAAAATAAATACCGATTTTTCGGTATTTATTTTTTATGCGTTGCTTTCATATGAGAGTAGACTTCTTGCATAGTCCCGTCGCAAAAGTTGCTGACGTGACTATTCTGGATTTTAGATTCATTTTTGCTATGCGTCTAGATTTCTGTTTCTTAGTTTTAGAAAAGGGGTACACTGAGGCTGTAACGTAAGACTCAAATGCGTTGGTATGCAAGAACTCATGTTGACTCTCTCTTATTCCGTTTTAGAAAAGGGGAGGGCGAGGTCGTATTGTGTGCTACTTTTTAAGTTTGCGATTGAAGTCACTCCTGACTATCCTTGCCAGGGTTTCCAAAACAATCTCGCACTTAAGCTTTGATAGCTTTGTTAGTTGCAAACTTTCGTTTCTTACAACGATAACAAATACGAGTGCTTTGTGTTCTTCCTAGGCGTGGTGATTGGTTACCAAAAACGTGAATAGCGAAATTACTCTCTTGCCATCCCGGCCCGAGTTTATCCCGTACTCTGAGTCGGGAAGCCGGGATCTAGGTTAATAAGCCAAAAGCCTGGATTCCGGCTCGCGCAAAGCCTTGGCCGGAATGACAGAAACACTAAGAAATTTTAATTGCATATTCACGTGCGAAAACGTTGACATGAGCAAATTTTTTTGCTATAATTACTTCATTGAAAGCTATATTGTAGGTACAAAAAGTGCGTACAATTGAAACAAAAAATAAAAACAATTTAATACGAGCACGTTACGCTTTTTTGCGTACTTGTTTCGTGAAAACAAACATACAATTATGTCCGGATTTGTATCTGCCGCATCTGCGGTTGTCCCTAGGCGCGCACAGCGGTGGCTTGCCTTAGCCCGTTATAAAGTCCACGCAACTTTTGCTTTTGCTTTAGTTGCGTTATGTTCTGTTTCAACCGGTGTTCTTGCTTGGCAAGCTGCCCAGGAGTCATTTGTGCTCGACCAAGATGTAGCCGTAGTCGTTCACCGGAGCAGCCAACAACCCGGTGCCGTCTTGGGTGCTGTGGCGCAGCCGGCAGTCTGGACAGGCTTGGTCAATACTGTAGTCGCGGGCAATACACTGGCCGCCAATGGGGGAGCGAGTGACAGCCGAACGGACAAAGCTGCTCAGGCCAGTCAGCCTATCTCCCAGTTCGGAGATGGGTATTTTGAATTTAAAAAAGACCAGGATTCTCGTGGGGTGGTGGTAGGTTTGGGTGAAAGCGGATTGAGTATCCCGCGTACCATCTCCCTTCCGTACGCATTGGAGTTTTACGAAACGTATGTAGAGGTGCGTGAGAACGGTGTATATAAAGCAGACACCCGGTACGTGGCCGGGGATACATTTAAGATTGAGGTTGTAGGCACACGAATTCTTTACTCAAAGAATGGCGTTACATTTCACGACACCGATGGGTTTGCGAAATACACTCTCACTGCTTATGCGACCTTTACTCAAATTGGCCAAAGTATCTCCGCAGCACTTGTCGCTAGTGAAGGTCTTACTACAACACCGCCTCCTCCTGCCACACTCCCAACTATTTCTTCCTTTACCGCAACTCCTAC
>JAEUSE010000011.1 GCA_016788805.1 Candidatus Doudnabacteria bacterium | reverse complement strand
TAACTGTTCCAAGGCAAAAGTTAGTTCGTCGGTATTGTACGGATTAACTAAAAGGGCCGCGTCGCCCGCAACTTCGGGTAAACTAGTTACGCTACTAGTTACTACCGGCGTGCCGACTGCCATCGCTTCCAACACGGGCAAACCAAAACCTTCATATATAGACGGAAACGCCAACGCGCGCGCGAGCTTAATTAAGTAAGGCTTATCTGCTTCCGGCACAAAGCCCAAAAACTGAATAAGCCGCCGACGAGAGCTCTTCTGCGCTATTTTAAAAATGTCCCCATACTTCCAACCCGGCTTGCCTGCGACCACTATGGGCACTGTAATGTCCATAGCCTCCCAAGCTTTAAGCAAACCATCTACATTTTTTCGAGGCTCCAGGGTGCCTACATATAAAATAAATTCTCCCGGCAAACCGTACCGATTACGCACATCACGCAAACGCGATTGTTCTAAGTCCGGTTTATATCGCGCATGGTCTATACCCTGGTATACCACCGTAATTTTATTGGCGTCTAATCCCAATACATCCACCAGTTCCTTTTTCGTGTATTCGGACACGGCAATAATTCTGTCTGCCCGATTCAAGGTACGTCTGAAACCAACCGACCAATGCCACAATCGCCGCTTTACATCGTAATATTCGGGAAGCACCACCGGGGACAAATCGTGAACGGTCACCACCAGTTTTTTTTCCTCGCGTAACACAATGTGGTTAAGGTTAGGCATGAATAGTACGTCAAACTCGCCCACGAGCTTGCTAAAATCCGGCTGTCGTAAAAAAGTCGTACCGGCTGCTAGTAACTTGTTAGGTATGCGCCGCGTCACAACTGTGGTGTTTAAAAAACGCAGCTCTTCCGTCTGCACCGGCTTTAAACCATTGTAAAAAAGTATGTAGCGATTATCCCGGTCGCTGCGCATGAGTTGCTCAAGCATGGAAAGCGTGTAGTTTTCTACCCCGCTGAATGTGCCCCGCTGAATGCTGCGTAAATCTATGGCTATAATCACAAATGTAGAATTATGAAGTAAAAATTAAGAATTATGGAATACGGCATTGACCCTGATTCATGATTCATACTTCATGATTCAAAATTTTAGTAACAGCTGCCTTTACTGTTTCAGAAAACAACTCCTTACTAAACTTCTCCGCGTGCTTCTGTAACTCTTCTCTACTATACCGACTCTTATCCCACTTCTGCAAAAGAGCTTTGAGTTCCTCTTTATTTCCTCGAGTAAACCAATCACCGGTAGTCCCGGGGACTATAGTCTCCCTACTTCCCCCTTCGTTAATACCTATAGTCGGAGTACCCGCCGCAGCCGCTTCTATGGGCATTAAACCGAAATCTTCCAACTGTGGGTAGATGTATGCTTCCGCGTAAGCAAACTCCCTACGAAGCTGCTCGTCCGACACGCGTCCCAAAAACGTAATTGTTGGCCCGGCAATAGACTTAAGATGCGCTTCGTCCCGCCCGGCCCCCACTACGTGTAATTGCAAACCCAACTCAGTACATGCTTCCACCACTAAATCATTATGTTTATGCGCATGGAGACGACCAGCGATTAAAAAATACTTGTTTCTTGTTTCTTGTTTCTTGTCGCTATGTTGTTTCCAGAACTCCATATCCACAAACGGATACACCACTTGGCTATCCCTGCCGTAATACTTTTTAATGCGCGCCTGCGTTTCCGCGGAATTTGCCAAAAACACATCTACATTCTTTGCGGCGAGTAAGTCCCAACGTTTAAACCACCACAAAAAAAGTTTCGCCGGCCAGCGCACTATAAATGGCACTTCTTGCTCTATGTACTCTCTATCGCTCCACAAAAACCGCGTAGGGGTGTGGCAGTAATTTATATGTCTTGCACCCTTAGGCTTTTTAAAACCTTTGGCAAACGCCGAGCTAGAACTTATTAAAACATCGCAATTCGGGATGCGAGTTACAGCCAAGGCCGCTGGAATAAACGGGAGCAAGTGTTGGAACGTATGGTACAACTTATACAAAAATTGTAAGGGAGTGGTGCGCACGCGCACACGAACTGACTCGGGTAATTGGTCCACAATTTCTTTGTCCGCGACCAGCACATATATAGGAGCGTCCGGGTATAGGTTGGCCAGTTCTAAAAACACTCGTTCGGCCCCGCCGAGTTGCGTAAAAGAATCATGCGCTAAAACTACATTCATAGTGGAAAGAGAAAAGTGGAAAGAGAAAAGTGGAAGGCGGTGCGAAAACTTTTATTCACCCTTCTTTTTTCACTGTCCACTGTACACTGTTCACTGCCTTAATAATTTTCTTTCGGTTTGGCGCCAAATACAATTTGGTACGCGCTCTTAAACAAAACACTTATGTCCATCCACAAAGACCAGTTTTCTATATAGTACGTATTCAGACGAATTTCTTCGTCAAACGGTAAGTCCGGCCAAGACATTTGCGCTATTTGCGAAACGCCAAAAATACCAGGCTTGATGCTAAACATACGACGATACCGACTTCGGTAACGCTCCACCTCTTCAAGCATGTGAGCGCGCGGTCCCACCAAGCTCATGTCACCACGAAACACGTTCCAAAACTGAGGTATTTCGTCTAGTTTGGTCTTACGAATAAATTTACCAACTGGAGTTACTCGCGGGTCATTTTTAATCTTCAAAAAAGGACTGTCGGAACCACCCCTATCGTTTTGCTTCCACATTGCCGCGCGCCATTCATCAGCTTCTTTTCCACCCAAGCCATCGCTCATGTGCGTATACATGCTTCGAAATTTATAAAACCAAAAATCTTTATCTTTCCCACCTCGAATTTGTGGGTATATGGCCGGACCAGGACTCCCTGCTCGCACTGCAATAAATAAAATTAAATACACAGGTGATAATAACAACAAAGCAACACTACTCCCTACTATGTCCACTATCCGCTTGGCTACCCGTCCCCACCCGTCCAAGGGGGTATTTTTTATAGATATAAGCGGTACGCCGTTGTAGTCAAACACTTCGCGTACGTTACGCTGAACGTCAAACACGTTCGGCACATAACTAAACGCCATGCCTTTACCGCGAGCAAACTCTAACAACTTTAAGTTGTCTGCATCTGTGAGCGTTGGGTTGGCCTGAATAATTTCGTCCACCTTTTTAGTACCATACAACCCTTCCAGCTGCTCTATAACCTTATCCGAATAGTCCAACTCTTTAACCACTTTCATACCCCACCGCGGGTTGCGGAGCGAGTCCTGAATCATTTGCGAGTCAGTGTTAGTCCCGTTTACCACTACTACATGGTGCAAACCTTTTCCGGCTCGGAACAACCATTGCTGTACAAGCTGTTCAAGCGCCCTACCTGCAAACACAAACACAATAGCAAAACCCCACGCAGCTAGAATTATAAACCGGGAAGGGAACAGTTGCTGCTTAAAGAAGAACAAAAACATGACTAAAAACAACCCGACTGACACGCCGGTAAAAATACGCCCCAGTTGCCAGGGCAACCTACGTGCTCCGCGAATGTTATATAGCCCCACAAAGACGAACAAAAGGAGCAATACTGGTATAACGGTAACTGCGGTAACTAAAAAGCTCGGCAAAGCCAGATCATACTTTACCGGCCCCACCCAGCTCCAGCTGGTAAACTGATATCGACTTTCGTACGACGCCCACGCCGCCAAGAGCAACATCAGGGCATCCAAAGGTACAGAAATAATATTTAAAACAAGTTCAGCGCGTTTCATGATAGTAGACAGTAAATGGTGAAAAGTAAACAGAAAATGCAGTAGAGCCACTTCTGGGCTGACACTTATAAGTATACTACGAAAAACATACCCCGAAAACACTAAAAAAAAGACAAAATGCGCGTTCATATTTTGTCATTCCGGCCTCAGAGCCGGAATCCAAACGACGGATTCGAAATGATTTACTTGACTGGCTAATGACTTTATATTATAATGTTTTTGCTTTTAGCAAGCCGAACTATCGCTTTTCCCGCTTGCGGGGAGGGAGGAAAGTCCGAACACTTATTTGATGGCCTCATATGAGTCATCAAAACTAGTAGCGGGTAACGCCCGTCAGGGGTAACCCTAGAGGTGCGAACAGTGACGCCGGCGGCGAAAGCCAAAGGCATCCCTCGTGGATGAACCTGTATGGTGACATACAGGGTGAAACGGCTAAATCCTTACTTGAGTGCAATGCCAAATTTGGTAGGCAGCTTGAGCCCGGTAGCAATGCCGTGGACAGATAGATGATAGTGTTAAAACAGAATTCGGCTTACGAGCTTGCTAAGAGCATTTAAAAAGACGACTACGTAGTCGTCTTTTTAAGTACCCGAACTGGATTTGCCATATTTTTCGAGCGAGACTACGAGTCGAGAAACACGCTCAGGGCTATAACACTCTCGACAGGCTCGAATAATAAAATTATCTAAAACTATTATAAAAATGAAGAACCCCAGCCAAATCTTCACGTAGATTCACGAGTTAAGCACTCGTAAGCCTTTGTGAGATTTGAACCGGGGTTCAGGGGATTGCTTCAGCAGAAGTAAATTTTCAGTCTTTTCAATGAAAAGACTCAAAAAGTATTTCTCGACTGAAGCAGTCAATCCCCTCCTATAAATTGTAAGCAATTTCTTGACCACCTCCGCGTATGGAGATTCTCCCTTTACGGCTCCATAGCCAGACCTCCTAACACAGGAGGTGATCAAGAAATTTGCTTGAGCTAGCAACAGCTTGGGGATTCACCCAGATGGCCGCCAACCGTGGCCATGGTGTAGGGATATAAACCCCCAAAGCTGTGCTGACTCACCAGCAATGCGTCGGGCTTGCCCAAGTTTCCAGGTGTTCCGTTTCCCTGGTAACTCTTCGGGGATGCCCCGAACGCATCGCTGGAAAATGAAAACGAGTGCCAGCACTCTACCGGGATTCAGTCCGGTCGAATCAGGTGGAACCTGAAAACGAACCGTACCCGGTCAAAGGTTTCCTGCGACCGATGTCGCACCTTTTCTCTCCCACCACGTGAAGAATGTCAACGGCCACTGGGGGCCGAAGCGACTCCTTTGTTGTGGTGTACAAGCGTCCGCTCGTACGAGAAAGGGATTGGAAGGACCTTTGCCCATAACTGATTAACAGCGGTTTCAAAACCGCGAAGGAAAGTGCTGGCTGCTACGCCTGCTAGCGGCCCGCGAATCGGGCAATGAAAGTTTATGACAGAAAAAGGTTCCGCCACCCACTCTCGTCCCGATTGTCGCCGGGATTCGCTCTCACGTGCAGGCTTTCATGTAGCAAAAGAATTATACAACTAATCTAAATAAAAGCAAGTATTTTGCTCACATACTTGCTTTGTCAGTCTTAAATAAGCCAAAAAACCGTAAAAGCCGCCTCCGCCTACTGGCGGACGACGGCTTTCTCTTGTTGCTTGTCCCCTGTCTCTTGTCCCTTGTGGCTATTACTTCACTTCAAACACCAAGGTCACGCTCTGAGTAACTTCCTGGCTGCCTGGCTCTACATTTGGTGCCATTGCCGGTTCTGCGCCGCCACCCCCTATACCCATGGCTTTGTCTGCGTAATACATAGGTGTTGGTATGTAGCCGTTAGCAGTCTCCTGCACGCTTACCACTTTACCCAACTTTATGCCGGCTGCCTTGGCCAACTCCTCTGCCTTCTCTTTGGCTTTTACAATAGCGGCCTTGCGGGCTTCCTGCTGAAGTGCGTCCGGGTCGTCTATAGTAAACTGGCTCCCATACACTTGATTAGCGCCATTGTCTACCGCCCCGGCCATAAGTTTGCCAACTACGTCCGCGCTTTTATCTACCCCGCGCACCTTAACCGTTACGTTCTGGTTGGAGTCAAACCCTACAATTTTACTCTGCCCGCTCTCGTAGTTGTACCGAGGGTTTATGCTAGCCTGAGTAGTAGTAATATCTTCTTTGGCTATACCTAAAGACTTCACAAACGCGGTAATTTTGTTAATTTTATCCACCGCCATGTTCTGAGCTTCTTTGGCGTCTTTACCTTGGGCTATTACACCGAGAGTCACAATAGCGGTATCCGGCACGGCTTTTACCTTACCCAAACCGGACACGGCTATGGTATTATCCGGTTTCTTACCCTTTACCGCCTGCACAAAGCTATAGCCCTGCTGGACTATCATAACTGCCACAAACACTACAAGCAGCATACCCAATAAGGTAGCCACTCCCCACAAACCGCGCTTTTCCGGCGCACTAGACATGTTTTCCATAAAAACGTCTCCTATTTAAAAATAGAACATTATAAATTAAAATTATGACCTACCTATAGTATACCTCAACTTAGCACTTAGCACTTAGCACTTAGCACTTAGCACTTAGCACTTAAATAGAATACCTGACCCACCCAAAATGTTACATACCAAAAAACAAATAAGACCTAATATGGTGCGCCGCCCTCGCGCCATATTAGGTCTTATAGTTTTGTCGAAATCCAAGCAGTCCTCTACTGCTTGGGGGAAAGCTTTTGTTGTGCTTCAGCCAGAACACGCTTCAGCAATTCAGCCGGGTTGGTCTCAACGAGACCTGGAGCCATCTGAAACAAAGCTTGCGCGGCCCCAATCTCACCAATGAGAGAGAGTAAATGCTCTTCCATAGCTGCCACTTGGTCCGGCAAAGCCTTGGCTGCTGCAAGGGTTGCGGCAACCACATCGTAATCTACGTTAGAGCAATCGCCGTTTTGCAGACCGTTAGAGTCGGTAGGTCTTTTATGCCGACCGGTGTTCCTTTCCAATCGGACAACGGAAATAGCGGCGCGAATCCGCTTTTTCTCTTCCTCAGTCTTCTTCGGCACGGCAAACCGCTGGAGCGCCATGGCTTCATAGAACGCACCAAAGTCCGAATCTTCGAACCTTGGCGGAACCGGAATTTGGTCGAAATAGTTGCGCACAAATTCCACCAAATCCTCTTCACGTACCGTAGCTAACAGTGGTAAATCTCCCGCAGGAGGGTTTGGTTTGCCGGTGGATTGCAAACGTTCGGCTATTCGCCTCGCGCCTGCGGGCAAGAGCAACGGAAAGCCGGCAGCGTGTGCTGCGGCCACCAATCGTCCAAGGTAGGCTTCGTCATCAAGTTTACCTTCGGTTTCAAGAGCCGCTTGAATTGCGTCTCGCAACGCTTGTGGTTGCCGGCACCCTTGTTCAGCGTCAACGATGTCGCAAATGGGTTGAACCATTTGCTGGGTGACATTATTGTCCACTTGCTTACGGGCTGCAATGGTGACCCGCTGAACTTCGCCAATCGAATTTGAAGCCAGAGGATCATATTCCTTCCGAACAAATACCTCAAGCGGATCTGATTGATTACTAGAAGCAAGTGCCGAAGGTACAACCCTCTGGAGTCGCTGGCTAAGACGCTGGAGTATTTCTTCAACCGTCATTGGCTCTTGCTTGTAACGGTTGAATACGTGACGGCCATTGCTCTTGCTAATAGCCTGGTCTAACCAGGTCGGAAATTCGACATCTTTCCGTCCGACGATGCTTACTACCTCTCGCACGCCGTCTGGGAAACCACTCTTTTGTTTAAGTTCAACAACCTCCCAAACAATCACGCGAGTTGAGTCATTTGCCGTAATCATCCCCCTCAAGTCGGAGGATTTAAAGACGATTACTAGCATTCGATTGCTTTGACCCAGAGGCGACCTGTCCGGTGCCTGCCAAGTCTCTTGTTGTTTCGACATAATTCAATCCTCCTTCTTGGATTGGGTAAAGGTTTAAGCTCGCCTGGGGCTTAAACGGTCTTTCTTGGAAAAGTACTGCTTTTAGGCGATACACGATAATACCATAAAACCCACCCAAAGCGCCAGATGCGCAAAACCTATCAGGAAATTACACAGGAGAGAATTTGGAAGCCAGCATTCAAGCCCGCCGTCCATAACCTACAGCCTCATAAGCTCCAATATCCAAAAAAACCAATATTATCATTTTTATAACATATGTTATAAAAATGATAATGTTAAGATTACGCGCAAGATAACGTAATTAAAGGTTTTTAAAATGCCTGCGCAACATTGACTCGTCCGCCACGTCTAGACGGGAGATTTCCATTAGCGTAACAAACTGCTGAATACCATAATGTTCGGCCACAATCTGCAGCTCCTTGCTCGGATTATATGGATAAAACCATAAGGTTCTTTGCAGCGACTTAAATCCCATATCAGCAAGTTTTTTCCTAAAATAGTCCGCGGCCAGGCGGTGAGTTTTGGTGGGGATGTCCGCAGCCACCAACCACCATTTACCGTCCCACGCTACTGGCTTCTGCACCGCAATCGTATCAAAATCTAACTTTGCTCTCCGGGCCATACCCAACGAGGTTAGCTCAAAGAAAGCCTCCCCGGCACTTTTATGTATGCGAATAACCCCCGTTCGCTTTAAATAGTACAGCGTCTGCGCGGCGCGTTTCTCAGCCTGCTTTTTGGTTAAATGCTTCCCTTGAAATTTATAGAGCTTATAAATAGCCGATATCAGGTTCGGGGCGACCGCAGCAACCGCCGCCGTCCCCACAACCGCTAAAACAGCTAAGGCCAACCCTCCTACTGTTTTAAATTTTTCCACATCTACGGATAAATTTTCACATTTACCTTTTGTTTGTTTCATAAATCTACATGAACCATTTATTATCATTTTTATAACATATGTTATAAAAATGATAAAATGTGAAAATGGAGATGCTGAAATGGAGATGCTGAAAAAGAGATATAACGCCTATAAAATGCAAAAGACCCATAACTGCACACTGTAAAAGTGATTAGTTATGAGTCTTCTTGCTTAAGTAGGGTGTCAGTCCCCTACAAATTTCCTCCGGTTCGAGAATGATTTAGTTTTTGACCATCGCACGCCAGGCGGCGAGCAGACGGTCGGAGTTGACTTGGTCACGATTCCAAACGGCAGCCGCAGATTCGTCAATCAGCCGGCCGAGAGTGTATCCCGGCAGAACGCAATCAATTTGCTTGTTGCGTTTGACTGAGCTGAACAAATTCGCGTTGCAGTCGGCTTCGCGCAACCAATCCTGAAAGGAGAGCAGGTGAGCCAACAGAGCGTCCGCCGCGGTGTCGTCTTTCTGAAGCAGTAAGGCAACGAGCCGTCCGTTTGCAGGCGCAAACTGGGTGATGGCATTTCTACCCACCCAATATGGAGCCGGACAACCGGGACACGACGTGACGAGCACGGGCCGCTCAATCTCGATAACTTCGCAGACCGGCGGGGTGCAGGTGTCGCCGCATGGGTTCTGTGTTGGAACCCACGCTTTAACACCTGTCAGCAAGCCAGTGGCGGACTTCTGTCGGTCGCCCGCCTGCTCCATGGTCATCAAGACGATATCCATGGAAACAAACGAGACTGTGCCGTCGAAATCGTCACTGGTCTTGATTGAGTAGCCCAGGGTATCACAATGCATGAACCCCGGGAGCGACATGGTGAGCAGGCCCGTCGAGCGGCCAGCATTGCCAGCGTTGTTATTACCATACGGAAACTCCTGCAACAACGTTGCAGGGGCACCAGCGGCGAGGCGGTTGGTGTAGATTTCAGCGCCGGAAGCAATTTGCCCCAGCGCTGCGGTGTGCGAGTGGACGTCAATTATAGCCGCCACTTGTCCACCGATCCACAAGACCAACCATGCACTGCCCTTGCTGCCAGTCCGCGTAATTTTGAAACTCCAATCCCACGGCTTGACCGGGCATAGGGTGTCAGCCTTGTAAAAGACGCCTTTGCCGGTAACGGCGATACCACGGGTTTGGTCACGTTGCTCTGCGGAAAGAAAACCAGTGTTCTTATCCACACTGGCCCCATCGCCGAACGTGGTCGAGTTGACGAAAAACGGTGCCACGGCAGGGTTGCCCATAGCCGCCGTGAAATTAAAGCTTAGCGGCGACGGCAAAGCGAACAAATCGCCATCGGGAAGAGCGGTGGTGGTTGTCTCTTTGTTATGGGCGACGGCAGGTGAAACCTGCGCCGCGACGTTGAAAGAACAAATGGCCAAAAAAGCCAACGTCATTGCGATTGTGCGAAAACTACGCATTTGAATTCTCCTTGGTAAATTGGGAAAGAGCAATTTGTGTTTGAGGTCGCGGGCAAGGGGTGCGACCTCGGTAGGTTTCGTTTTACGGGACTGAGGACTTGTCCCGTGTTTTGCATTTTGCAATAGTTAACCGGGTTTTATGCGACCCTGAATGGGAGGCATAACTTGGTTATCCGTTGCCGGTAAGGTCTAGCGCTCTAGGCACTACCGGCACCAGAAAACCCTATAAACATTGGTCTTATTTAACTTAGTATAACATTATACTACTTAATTATATTTATGTCAAGTATATATTATTTGACATAAATAAGACATTATTGTATAGTATTTAGCTGACAAAAACCCTAGGAGTCTCGCTGTACACGCACATCTCCCGTTCTACATCACCAGGATGCGCTTATACAGTGGGAATGGACACTAGTCGTCCAAAGCAAAAAAGCGGCACATCACCCACAGCCGCAACAAAAATATACCGCCCAATGGCTTTTTCGCCTGGGTAAAAACTGAAGGCCCAGTATTTACTGGAGTCGACAGGAGGAAACTGAAGTGCGTAGATCAATTTTTAAACCATCGTTTTTCGCAACGCTCGCCCTGCTCTTTTTGTTTTTTAACGCAGTGCAAGCTCAAGACGTCCCACCGCCGCCCCCTCAACAAACGCAAGGGGCCAAGCCGACGGCGGAACAACAACCAGCCGCAACAGAAGCGGCCCAAACAGCAGACGCCGCCAGTCAAACCCGGGAAGCTACCCCACCCCGCAAGGACGGGCTGGTTATCCCCGAAATTGCTGCTCTAACCGGTCCGGTGATGGTCACCGCAACCGGTAACAGCCATGACGGCGTGGAGTACATCAGCCTCACCGGCTTCGAGCCGGGGTCAGGGTACGGAGAAATTAACACTCGGCCAATCAGCATGGCCCGATTGTTCTTCTCCGAAACTCCACGCGCCGCGGGAAGCATTATTACGTTCCGCATTGGCGGGGCGTTTCTCCGACTCCCTCTTACGGTGCAAGCCGTATTTGGGGGATTCCTCGTCGTCAGCAAAGAACCCGACGTCAAGGTAGTAAACCTCGTCACCGAACACGAGTACGAGATCGGCGAAGTTATTCCCTATCTCGACCTGACACCTCAAACCGTGGTCGTTGACGTGGAGTTCCCGAGCCCGGTCTCGGGACTTCAAATGCTCATTGAAAAGCCGGACAGCAAGAGTTGGACAGCCGTCAACATAGCTCGGGTGAGGCTACCGCGCCAGGGGCCACCAACCCGGCCGTAAAATTTCCAACCGCACGAAACCCAAAAGCTCGGACATGCAATATGGTCCGGGC
>JAEUSE010000119.1 GCA_016788805.1 Candidatus Doudnabacteria bacterium | reverse complement strand
GGAGGTTTGGCTGTAAGCGCACAATAGAGGAGCGCATGGAGTGGCTTCGTTTTATGGTCCGGGAATAGGTTTTACCGCAGACAGTACACATTCTTGGCATATAAAATAGCTTCTTTAGCTGGTTAGCTTCATAAGCTTTTTAGCTTGTAAATCCTAGTTAGCTAGGCAGCTGGTAAGCTAGAAAGCTACATAAATTTAACACATTCTGCTATACTTGGCAAGTATGCATTATATAATACAACTCATAATACTAATATTTTCCGCAATTGTGCATGAAGTAATGCACGGGGTGGCGGCAGAAAAGCTGGGGGACGATACCGCCCGACTTGAGGGGCGTATTACCCTAAACCCCATTCCGCACATAGATCCTTTCGGCTCCATAGCACTGCCGCTGTTTTTGATGATGGTAGGGAGCCCGGTTATACTTGGTGCGGCTAAGCCGGTACCGGTTAACTTTAACAACCTCCGCGACCCGAAGCGGGGAATGGCCCTAGTGTCTTTAGCTGGGCCATTAGCTAACTTTGGCTTAGCCATTCTTTGCGTTATCCCTATTAAACTAGGGTTGGTAAACCAGCTGTCTTATGAAATTTTGATCCAGGCTATAATTATTAACTTAGTGCTGGGTACTTTTAACTTAATTCCTATTCCACCCTTGGACGGCAGTAAAGTGCTGGCAGCCATGGCACCAGACCGCTGGATGTATAAAATTTTGGAGTGGGAACGCTTTGGTTTTTTAATTGTCTTCGCCTTCCTGTACCTCGGCCTGCTCGATCGCATTCTCTGGCCAGTCGTCCTCTGGTTCTCCCGCATTTTTGGTTTAGGTTTGTATTAGCACCCCCGCCCAAGGGGAGTCCTTGGGCCGGTGCGGCACCAAAGACTCCCCTTGGTTCGTAGCTTTATGCGTTGTAGGTTTTTTGTTTAACTAAAAACTATTCTAAACGTCAAAACGCACTTCGGGTAAGACTAGGGAATACCTAGCTTACGCGAAGTGCGTTTGGTTGTCTAGTTGCTGCCCCAGAGCTTGCGGCAGGCGTTGAGTGTCAGCCAAATAAGACTGGCAATCATCGCGGCGAGCGCGAAGCTCATAAATGCGAGACTTTGTTCTGGTGTGATGTAACCTCTCCACACGCTGTCTGGCACGCTGATTGTGGCGTAGAATCCAGCGACGAAACCAACTGAGTGGCACACCCAAGCCGTTGTGCGTAGCCACGAGGGTTCTTTGGCCAATGCGAGCTGGAGCCAACCTGCGAGCGGACTGAGGTTGCGGTTCGTGATACCCTTCATGTAACAGACTTGGTTGATAGCCACGCAAATGGCAACCAAGCTGATGGAGAGGGTTACGCCAGCTCCAACAAAAAGTGTCCAGTCGGCGACGGTGTTAAGGGGTGTTTTGCCGTACCCGATGGCTCTCCAGCAAGCGAGGGCTGTTGTTATCCAGTAGACCGCAAGTGCGGCCATTATGCCGAACACTATTTTGGCGTCGGTGCGGTTAACGTTGATGTTATTTGCTCTTTCCATTGCTATTTGTCCTCCCGAACGTTGTGTGGTGGTTAATTTGGTATGGGTAACCACCGTGTCCCACGCAGCCCATAAGCTGCTTTTGAGTTTGCTGCGGGCGATACTCTGCCCGCAGCGTTTGAGTAGCGGTTTGTGGTTTTCACCTCCGGCGATTTTTTGCCGGGGGTGTTTTTTTGCGAGCCGGGGCTTTTCGGCGCCGCGGCTCGGGTCGCGGCTGACCGCTTGGAAGCGTCAGGTCGCGATGGATTTGCCGGGTTTCTTCAGCTCTTTCCCGCCGCTCGACTGGTGTTTGGGCCAGCGAGAACGAGTTGAGCAGCAAGCACGCAATGAGCGTAAATGCCAGCATTGCCGACTTCAACATCGTTTTCATTCGAACTCCTGTATGTTGAACGTTGATGGTTTGTCGCGGGGATACTACATACCCGCAACGTTTTGTTCGAAAGCTAAATGATAAGCCTTTCCTGTGGCGGCGCAGGCGGTGGGCCTTCGCCGAGTTGTTGAATCAGGCTATTCACCCCTGATTTCACAACTGCCTCCCAGTTGGAGAACTCACGTGTCCATTCACCCGTGGCGAGTTCTGTTTGTCCGTCAGCAGTGAAGACCTTCACCACCACAGAAGTGGAATTACCAGTCACTGTCGCAGTACATTGGATGCCGAAATTCGATGGCTTATTCAGCCTCTGAAGTTCGTCAGTCAACGCAGCTTGTAAGACGGGTCCACAATTGTGGCTAGCTGACTGAGCCGGGGTGCTGGCGGGTGTAGCTTCTGTTTGGCTTGGTGCTTGGTTTGTGCTGCCCGGGCTAGCGCAGCCGGCCAATAATAATCCTGCGAGAAGCATGCTGAGTACGCAAGGAGCGAATCGTTTCATTTTGTGACCCTCCGGGTCGTAAAGACAGGCTGGTGTGGCCTGCCGGGTGTTGTTTGTTTTGGGATGCGAACAGGTATATTATGGCATATTTATGCCAATAAGTCAATGTTGACTATATTGGCTTAAAATAGGTATAATTTCGGTACAAATGAATCGGAAGCTGTCCCGATTAATCTATCGAGATAATTACTTCATTTTAGTCGTGTTGATTAGGAAAGTTTGAGCATATATTGCTCATACCCTCAAAGCTTCGAGGGACGTACTAGTCAGGCGAAAACAAGGGAACTCACTCTTGTGGGTTTTTTGTTTCATAATTAATTAACCGCAGATACACAGATATCGCAGATTACGCAGATACTTCATATGTTTGAAGGGCTGCAATCTGTGTAATCCGTGTCATCTGCGCATCTGTGGGGATACATGCCAACAATCAATCAATTGGTACGGAAAGGACGAAAGTCTCTCAAGGCCAAATCCAAGTCTCCGGCATTACAACGCCGCGTGAACTTGATCAAGAACAAGCCCGTAGGCCTACCTAAGGGTTCACCGTTCATGCGCGGTGTGTGTTTGAAGGTGTACACAACTACACCAAAGAAGCCGAACTCGGCTTTGCGTAAAGTTGCCAAGATTAAACTAACCAACGGAATGGAAGTTATTGCCTACATTCCCGGTGTTGGTCACAACTTGCAAGAACACAGTGTAGTACTCATTCGCGGCGGTCGTGTAAAAGATTTGCCCGGTGTGCGTTACCACATTGTGCGCGGTAAGTTAGATACTCTCGGAGTCGACGGGAGAAAGCGCGGACGCTCTAAGTACGGAGCTAAGAATAAGAAAAGCTAATCGCTAGAAGCGGATACACGCAGATGTCCACGCAGATAAACGCAGATGCGTTTTAGCGTTAATCAGCGTTACTATCCGCGTAAATCTGCTTATATACATATATGCCAAGAAGAGCACGAAGTTATGTCCGCCGCATTCCCAAGCCGGACCCAAAGTTTAACAGCGTTAAGTACGCTAAGTTCATTAACTACTTAATGGAACGCGGAAAGAAGACAGTTGCGGAAACTATCTTTTATGACGCCATAGATATTGTGACCGAAAAAATGGCCAAGCAGGTTGATCCCAATTCTAACGAAAAGCCGTTGGATGGTCGCCAGGTCTTTGAAATTGCCTTGAAAAATGTTTCTCCTTTGGTGGAAGTAAAAGGTCGCCGCATTGGTGGCTCTAACTACCAAGTGCCAATGGAAGTACAAGAGCCTCGTCGTACCACGCTTGGTATGAAGTGGTTAATTCTTGCCAGCCGCAACCGCAAGGGCGCGCCTATGCGCGAAAAAATGGCGGCAGAAATTATGGATGCCTACAACAAGTTGGGTAACGCCTTCAAGAAGCGCGAAGATACTCACCGTATGGCCGAGTCCAACAAAGCCTTTGCCCACTTCGCCCGTTTTGGCAACAAGAGGAAATAATGAGGTTTAAAAGGAGATAAAAAGAAAGCCGTACGAAGCACAA
>JAEUSE010000118.1 GCA_016788805.1 Candidatus Doudnabacteria bacterium | reverse complement strand
GGTGACGAGGAACGGACAAGGCAGCTGCAGGCTGTCCTGGTACATGTCGCCCACCAGGGCGGACATGCCCCACAGCGCGAAGGTCTTGGGCGTGCGCTGTACCGACAGCAGCCGCAGCTCGACGCGCTCATCCTCGGCACACTCCAAACCGGTGCTAACAAAAAAATCCGCAACAACCTCGGAGCCCTCGTTCCACCGAAGATGATTCCCGCACTCCTCGCACTCACCGGTATTAACCCGGAAAAAGAATGCAACGTAATTACTAAAACCGAACGGGCAGCGCTCGTAAAACAACTCAAACACTTTATCCTGACAGTTACCGGTTTTTTGGGCGTAGACAAAGCGGTCACCTCCTCCGGCGGAGTGAGCCTTAAAGAAATAGATTTTCGCACTTGCCAGTCCAAGTTCTATCCTAACTTGTACCTCGTCGGCGACATACTAGACTTTGACCGCCCGTCCGGCGGCTTCTCTCTCCAAATTTGCTGGACCACCGGCTACCTCGCCGGCGAAAACGCAGCCAAAAGGTAGTCGCTTTTTACGACTACCTCTTTTTCCACTAACATACCCTTATGCCAAAAGCCAAAACGCCACCTTCAGTCTTTACAAGCCTACCGGCCGAGCTGCTAACCCTACAAAGTGATATTACCAGCGGAGGTGAATACGAAAGCAATTTACTCAGCAACATTCACAGTACGACTCGCGAACTGTACGACCTACGGTTTGATGACTGCGCTTTTGAGGGCGGCAACTTTAGCTTAAACAAAATTGCCGGCATACGACTTAAAAATGTTCGCTTTACCGAAGTTGACTTGGCGAACACAAAAATGGATAAAGCGTCGCTGGAAAATGTGGAGTTTATTAAATGCCGTATGACCGGCTTCAAACTCATTGAGGGCACCATTCGAAACGCGCTCTTTAAGAACTGTCAACTTAAACTTTCCCAGTTCCGCATGAGTAAGTTCAAGAACGTGCGGTTTGAAAACTGTATACTAGAAGAAAGCGAGTTTTACGGTGCCGACCTAACCGGTACCGTATTTTCCGAGTGCGACTTAACTAAAGCCGAGCTCACTGCAACTAAACTTAAAGATGCAGACTTAAGAACGTCCAAAATCCCCGGTCTGACTATAAACATAGAAAGCCTGCAGGGTGCCATAATTAACCCTTCTCAAATACCCGACCTCGCTTGGCTTTTAGGCGTGAAAATTGAATGGAAAGCATAAATTACTCATGCCAAACTAACAGATCATTCCTCCGGACCATTCCCATCTTGTCATCCCGAGCGAGTGCATCCGAGTCGAGGGATCCTTCTACTCCTTCGCCGGCTGGCGGACTACTGCCGGGATGTACAGACGAAATAAACTGTGAAGTACCTACCAAAAAGTAATAAGATTTAATTTTTACAATATGGAACTCTCGACCTATCATCAAAAATACGCGGCTCAACCGAACGCAGAAATAGATAAAAAGATTTTGGCAAAACAGTCTGAACTAGAGGCCGTATTCAGCACCTTATCCCCCGCTTTTGAGCAGGTACCCCTTAAAATTGCAGTGCTGGGCTGCGGAGATAAACGCTTTGTGCCGAAACATAGAGAGTTGTTTTCATTTCTCCTGCAAAAACCTATTGAGCTCACTACGTTTGATATTACCACCGACCACTTGGAAGGAGAGGACGGGGTAATGCGCCACGACTGCACGCTTCCCCTACCCAATGGCCCCTACGACATAACTTATGCGCATGTACTGTTAAAGTTTATTGAGCCAACAAAGCAAGTAGATGTGCTCTATAACTCACACCAAGCCTTACGTGAACACGGACTAGCTATACACGTGCTAGATACGCAAGACTACGAGGGAGAGCACCCGCTCGTCAATTTGGCTACCCACAAAACTTTTCTCCAAGCTAAAAAAATAGCATTTACAGAAATCCCGGTGCACTATGGCCTCGCTCTAGTGCTTCACAACTAACACCTCTACGGTGTCAAAAAGTACCTTTGACACAAGATAAAATATGAAAAGACTTATACTGGTTAGATATGGTAGCTGGCAAAATAGACATTTAAATAAAGAAGGTAAACAGACTATGGCCGCTACAGCGCAAAAGCTAGAGTCTTTTGCCGTTGGCTTATTTGTAGTTATAGCGGGCGCAGTTGACCGGGCCATTGAAAGCGCTAGTATTATTGCCGCGCATTTTAACCTACCTGCGGTCCAATCTTTCCCCGAACTCTACGCCGCGGAAGAGGATGGAAAATTACCCAATCTTCAAGCCGCGACCAATGTCATTACACAACTGGGATTACAGTACGGCACTATCATCGCTGTTGCATCCCGTGAATACATCGAAAGTTTGCCGGCGCACTTTTTACAAAATGTACTTAAGGTTGAGGCACCTGCGGAGCCTACCCATCTCAACCGCGGTGAACTACTCATATTGGACTACGAGCATAAAACCATTACCATATACCACCATGATTAAAGCTCTCATTTTTGATGTCAGCGGGGTGCTTACTCATGCACGTTTTCCGCATGCCTTTGAAGCGTTTGCACACAAAATAAACTTACCGAGTGACCTAGTTGCAGACTATTTTAAAAATGATTTAGAAAAACAGTTACTTGGTCAAAGTAACTTGCATGACATATATGTAAGTTTGTCCGAGAAACTTGATGAGATCTCAGAAACTGCTTTTAAAGAAAAATGGGTTAGTACTATTGCTGAGATTACTACCATAAACGAAGATCTGCTTGGGTGGATCGATACCTGGCGCAAGGCATATACCTGCGGCATACTCACCAACAATACGGAAGGTCGAGGTATTTTTGACCAACATATTCAACTACATTCTCATTTTGACTTTGCGCTGGAATCTTACAAGGAACACATAAAAAAGCCCAACCCGGAATTTTTTAAGTTAGGGCTTCAATATGCAAAGTGCGCACCTAACGAAGCTCTGTACGTGGACGATCAACAACGCCATGTTGACGCCGCCATAAGTGTGGGTATGCAAGGAATTTTATTTACGAACAACGAACAGTTACGACAAGATTTGATTTCGCACGGGATAAAAATATAGTTTTATGTATAAAATAATTGGTACTATTTTAAACGCACCGTGGACCCTGGTTGGCTTTCTTGTCGCACTCCTCTGCGTCCCCACGCATGTCGAAGTTATCGACCACGTAATCGTGTTTACTGTAAAAAGTTTTTGGTGGCAGTTCGGATACTTAAAAGGGGTGCGAGCGGCAAATATCGGCCAGGTTGTGTTGCTCGGTCCAAAACTAGACCCGCAAGATTTAGCCCATGAGCTCGTGCATGTAGAACAATATATGCGCTATCCGTTTATATACCCCTTTCTCTACTACTACGAATTAGCTACGAAAGGGTATCGGAATAATAAATTTGAAAGCGAAGCCTATACCCGAGCAGGAAATAAGTACAGGAAAATTTAAAACCGCGCTGTGCGGTTTTATTAATTTGTATGAACCACAGAATCAACTTTATTTCGCTTAAAATACCAAGCAGCCAATATAGTCGACAGGGGCACGGCCACAATAAGCGCTATGCTCCCCACCAAAGTACGCACAATTTCTTCGGCAATAAATTCACTATTGAGCGTAACCCAGAGGGGCTGGTGGCTGGTAAGCACAATTAGCAAAAAGAGGGGAAAAAACGCACCGGCGTACGCGAGCACCAAGGTGTTAATCAGCGCGGCGATGTGCTCGCGACCAATGGACATGCCTTTTCTGTACAACTGAGCCAACGTAAGCGTAGAATCGGTATGGTGCAACTCGTCTACCGCCGCGGTTTGACTGGTAGTAACGTCGTCTAGCACCCCTAAACAGCCAATAATAATCCCGCCAAAAAGCAAGCCCTGTAAATTAAATGCACCTAGAGAACCCGCCTGTAACAAATAGGCTTCTTCTGAGCCGTTGCCAAATAAGCGAATCC
>JAEUSE010000117.1 GCA_016788805.1 Candidatus Doudnabacteria bacterium | reverse complement strand
AAAGAACGCAATCACGGTTGAAGTTCAGGCCGTGAACAAGTACCACGGCGGTGTCGTAGGCGAAATTTTCGCCAACGACCCTGCACCTCGGCTTATCGTGGCATACACAAGAACCACAAAGCTTGGCGATTTTACTCTCGCCTCGTGGGATTCAGCGGGCCGTAAAAACAATCAGGAAGGCGACCTCGGATTTACCTGGTCCAAATGGGGTTGGAACGCCGGCTTCACGCGTTTTTTCGTCCGCGGTGGGGACATTGACCAGACTAGCTTCGGCAAGACTGGATCAATTAACATTGGCGAACGAAAAATTATGCTCGGTGTGGACGTCAAAATTTACACCAAGGCGCGTCAATCAAGCCCTCCGGGCGGCGTAGTCGGTAAGTTCATTATCGGCTACGAAAAACCGTGGTCCGGCCATGAACGGCTTACCTTCCGCCACAGGTTCGAGATCGGTGCGGACAACAACCCCTTCGGGCTGGGCAAAGGTGTGAGTGGATTAGCCTTCTACAACATTGAGGCAGCGTATAAACTGAACAACGCAGCCGAGATGTATGCGAGTTGGCTTGCTAGCGACGCCGTATGGGCTCGTGAGAACACCACCCGCCGGTTCCGAAACTCGTTCGCCCTTGGCTACCGCTGGGGGAGAAAGTGGTAGTCGCAAAGTTCAGACAAACTCAAAAGGTCGGACATAGTTGCCCTTGAATTATGTGCCGGCCTTTTGCTTTGGTAGAAAACTTAGTAAGGAATCTAGAAATTAAATGGTTGGAGTACGGGCTTTATTATATAATTGATTTAGAAACGACTACGCTCCGAAAATTTTGATATTATTTAGCCTTTATCAAAGCAGAAGACAATGAAAAACCGCTACGACAACATACTTCGAACACACAATGCCGAAATTTTGACTTTAACCCCCGCAAATCAGGTTCTGCACACGGTTGTAGCATATAATTTTGCAAAACTATATAGAAAAGGTAACTCAGTTCTAGAAATTGGTTGTGGGGAGGGAGACTCCACGCTTCCGTTACTAAGTTTGAGTCAAGCAGAGCTTACTGCCCTAGATGTTTCACCTGACATGATTCGAATATGTAAAAATAACTTACGGGCTTATAAAAGCCGCGTGCAATATATTTGTGATGATGCCTTAAATTTTTTAAAGCATGGGCGTAGTTACGACATCATCATTTCTTCGTGGACTATTCATAACTTTACTTGGTCACAAAAGAAGTTATTATTTAAAGCCATTTGTAACGCATTACCTAGTAATGGGAAGTTTTTACTGATGGATAAAATTTATCTAGATAAAAAAGAAAAGGTTCAGTATCAAGAACAGATTGAAAGATATAAGTTATTGCCCCGTCAAATAGCTAAAGCGATTATTGCGCATGAAGTTACAGATTTTTCGCTTCGATACCGAATGAGTGAAAAACAGACCCTACAGGAGTTGCGAGCTGCCGGGTTTAAGAAAGTAAAAATTGCGGACCGAGTTACCAGGGATGCGTTCTTGATAGCATTCAAATAGAATCCAACTAAGCCGAATATGATGCACTTGCACTATAGAGCCGGCCTTTTGCTTTGTTAATTAACCTTTTAAATAAGCCATTTGCAGGTTTGTCAAGAAAGTAGTATAATAATTGGCTATCCTCATATATATGAGAGGTTAGTTTGTTTTATAATTTTAGTTAATTAGACTAGTTTTATATGTTTCTACATCAACTTATTCGCAACCACGGACTGGGCAAACTTGTTGCCGGTTTTTTTGTGGTTTGCTTAACCTTCGGCGGAATGTCGTCTGCCTCCGAAGCAGCCCAATCAGATTTTGAGCCTGTTACCTTATGTCATCAGGAGGGGAATGGTTCATACCAGGAAATTACCGTTTCCACAGAAGGCGCGCTCAACGGCCACCAAGGCCATGAAGGCGACGTTATCCCGGCTCCTGAAGCAGGTTGTGAAAGTTTAAATCCGGAAGTTGAAGTGGTAGTTCCAACCGCTGATGTGCAAATTATCAAAACGGCTGACACCGCTACTAAGCACGAAGGTGACACTGTTACCTACACGCTTACCGCTCACAACAACGGACCGGCTACTGCAGCAGATGTAGTGGTAAATGACGTGCTCCCAAACACGCTCACGTTTGTTTCGGCAACGCCTCAGGCAGACTACAATAGCGGCACCGGTGTGTGGACGGTGGGCACACTTGCCAACGGGGCGGACTCGGTACTTACTATAGTAGCAACAGTAGCAGGTGGTACGGCTAGTACAGATATTCTTAATACTGCAGTCATAACGCAAAGTACGGCTGATTCCAACCAAAATAACAATTCCAGCACCAGCACCATCTCTGTGCTTCCAAACGTAGTAGTAGACGAAAATCCGGGACAGGAAATGGGCCCTTGCGTCAGTGGTCCGGCTCACGCCGAGACTGTGGTTAGCAGCACTCAAGGCACTCTTAACAACGGCGACGCAATTACAGACCTAACCCGCACAAACCCGAACAATACACTCGGCGCGGCAAACGGCAACTTTTTCTCACTGGGTAAACAAGGCACCGTAACACTTGGGTTTAACCAGTATGTAATTGACGTGCCGGGTACCGATATCGCCGTGCACGAAATTACTAACGGTCGCGACACCTATCCAGAAGAGCGAGCCGACGTTGCAGTAAGCCAAGACGGCGTAACCTGGATTAACATAGGGACTGCCAGCGGGCTTGATTTTGGCACCGGTGTGTCTCAATTTGATTTTTCCGGAACCGGATACGCCTGGATTAAATTTGTTAAAATTTCCGACGCAACAAACTTTGCCATACACGACGGCACGGCTGACGGCTACGATTTAGACGCGGTTGATGCTACTTATAAATCTTGTACCATCATTACTCTGGACAAAGAGGGTGGGTACGACTCCGGCACCGGCAAACTTACGTACACCATTAACTGGGCTGTAGTGGGCGAAGGCTCCGCGGATGTAACCATTACCGACCAGCTGCCGAGCGGGACGACATATGTACCCGCTTCTGCCGACAACGGCGGAGTGTATGACGGCGGTACAGAAACTATTACGTGGGCACTGGGCAACCACGCCGCAGGGGAGAACGGGAGCGTGAGTTTTATGGCGACCCTCGACGCAGCACTGGCACTTAACCAGTGGGCCAGCACTGTGGTTTCGTTTGCTCAAGGCAAGCAAGCCAACTTGGTAAACGCCGTAGACGGTAACCGTAGTGACCCGGCTCAAGCCTTAGGTGTCGCTCAAACTGCCGGGAGTCTTTACGATAACCCTCTACCGGACTTTATTGGTAAATTTGTTTCGCTTGGCTTTACCGACCAGCCCATTGGCGGTGAGTTGGTTTTGGCCTTTAACCAACCCCTACACAACGGCGTCGGTCCGGATGTAAAAGTATTCGAAGTAACCGGCGGTGACAACTACCCGGATGAGCAAATAAAAGTTTCGGTGAGCAACGACAACAGCACCTGGAGTGACGTAGGGGTGGTTGTCCGCGACGGAACGGTGGACTTAGGCGTTCATCCGTTTGCTAACTATTTAAAACTAACCGACACGTCTAGTAAAAACGCTTTTGAATCGACTGCGGATGGTTTTGACGTGGACGCGGTGCAAGCGCTGCAGTTAGTCCCGCCCATTTGTAGTGTCACGAACGTCGCTGAGGCAACGTTTAACATTACCGTGGGCGAAACGAGCGTACCGGTAACCACAACCGCACAAACCACTACGGTCATACACCAACAGTCCTGTGAAGAAGATAGTTTTAAAATTTCCGGTCAAAAGTGGAACGATGTAAACGGAAACGGCACACAAGACCAAGGCGACAACGGCTTAGCCAATTGGGTTATATACATTGATACCAACAACAACGGAGCGCTAGACCAAGCCGAGCCAAACACCACTACCGACCAGAATGGTAACTACACGCTCTCCGGGCTCACACCGGGTATGTACGTAGTCCGTGAAGTTGGTAAAGCCGGCTGGA
>JAEUSE010000116.1:2774-4035 GCA_016788805.1 Candidatus Doudnabacteria bacterium | reverse complement strand
CTCGGTAATAATCTCTCCAATCCACATGACCAGCAAAGTACCGGCCGTAACTGAAAGTAAGGTAATAAACCACTGAAAACCGGTAAAGTTTCCCAGTAACTGACCCCCGGCCTGGCTTTGCAACAACCGGATGGTTCCAAAACCTTGTAAAAGCGCCAACGGGATAGTTAAATAACGCATGTAGCTATTCAACTTAAGCCGACCCTGCTCCCCGCCCTCTTTCTGCATTTCGCCCAAAGACGGTATAATAACGGTGAGTAGCTGCACAATGATAGAGGCGGTAATGTACGGGCCAACGCCCAACATGGCTATAGAAAAGTTACCCAAGCCGCCGCCGGAAAATAAGTCTAACAAACCCAAAAACTGGTTCTGCTCTAAAGCGGCCTTCAAAGCCGACGCATCTACTCCCGGAATTGGTATATGAGATAATACCCTGGTTACCAGCAAAAGCCCCAATACCCAGAGTATGCGGTTACGGAGATCTTTTGTTTTCCAAATTAAAGCAATTTTGTTCATAGAAGTATGTTGTAAAGTTGTATGTTGTATGTTGTAAAGTTGTTGTAATTATATACTTACAACTTACTACTGTACAACATACTACTTCTTGACGGTGCCGCCCGCGGCCACAACCAATTTACCGGAATTTTCAGAAATCGGCACAAGCACATGTAAGGCCACTGCCAACTTTGCCGTGCCTACGACTTTTACGCTCGCTGTATCGGCTGAGACTAACTTTCGTTTCTTAAGCTCTGCAACAGTGACTGTTTCTCCGGCACCAAATTTTTGTGCCAACACCGAAAGACGTACTGTGGCAGGTTTAGCATTCGGGCTACGAAAACCACGGTTCTTAGGTAGCTGGCGAACGAGTGGCTGGCGACCACCTTCAAAACCTGCGGGCATTTTAGAATGACCGGTACGAGCGGTCTGCCCCTTTCCACCACGAGTCGAGTAGGTGCCGTGCCCGCTCCCAAGACCTCGACCGACGACTTTTTTTCGGTGAGTTGACTTAGGGTGCTTTTTAAGTGTATGTAATGTAATCATATAAATAGCGGTAAGCAATAAGCAGGTAGACAGGTAAGCTTATTGCTCTACTGCTCTACTGCTCTACTGCTAATTTACTTTCGCATTTTAACAAGCTGGTCTTTGCTTTTCATCTGCTTAAAGGCGCTAAACATGGCCTTCATGTTGTTAACTTTGTTAGAACCCCCGATTGTCTTGCTCATCAAGTTCTTGATACCAGCCATTTCACACACCTGGCGTA
>JAEUSE010000116.1:0-2764 GCA_016788805.1 Candidatus Doudnabacteria bacterium | reverse complement strand
ACAGCACCTCCGGCAATAACACCGGTACCGGGCTTCGCGGGACGCAATATAAGTTTACTAGCTTTATATTTAACCGTGAGTTCGTGAGGAATAGTTCCGTTCACGAGAGGCAAAGTAGCCATGTTCTTCTTAGCCTGGTTCACGGCTTTGTTTACACTTTCCGCGACATCTCGGCCTTTCCGCAAACCCATCCCTACTTTACCCTTATGGTCTCCGACCACTACCAAAGCCCGAAAGCGCATACGCTTACCTCCGGCGACCACACGTGTCACCCGAGTCACTTCTACGACTTTCTGATCAAATTCGGAGATACGACCCGCGCCGTTCTCACCACCTGGTTTTCTTGGTCTTCGCTGTTCCATATATAATAGCTTATAGCTTCTAGCTGTTAGCTTACAGAAATTCAGGTAATGAAAGTGTATTCTGTCTTTACCTAAAAGCTGTAAGCTAGCACCTAGTAGCTGTGTTAGAATTCTAGTCCGGCTTCTCTGGCAGCGTCCGCCAAAGCCTTTACCCGACCGTGGTACTTATAACCGCCTCGATCAAACACGACCTTAGTAACACCGGCAGTCTTTGCCTTTTTAGCTACTTCCGCACCTACACTCACCGATTTATCTGTTTTTTTACCGGCAACCTTTGACGTACTACTGGAAGCCTGGGCAAGTGTTTTACCGGTTACGTCATCCACAATCTGAGCGTAAATATGCTTACTACTGCGAAAAACACTCAAACGCGGTCGTTCTGCGGTCCCGGAAACGCGGCTACGCACTCGAACGCGTCGTCGATTTCTCCGAACATGAATAGATTGTGTACGATTGTCAGACATAGCGTTTATTTACCTACTGCTTTAACGACCTTACCCGCTTTACGCAAGATAACTTCGCCTTCATACTTAATACCCTTACCTTTATAAGGTTCCGGTTTCTTCAAAGCTCGCACGTTTGCCGCAAATTGACCCACACGCTGCTTATCACTACCCTTAACGGAAATAATGTTTTTCTCAACCGCTACTTCTAAATCGGCAGGAATATCTACATTTACCGGGTGGGAAAAACCAAGCTGCATTTGGAGCACTTTACCGGAGACGGCCACTTTAAAGCCTACGCCGTTTACTTCCAACTTCTTTTCAAAACCGGTAGTCACTCCGGTCACTAAGTTTTGCACTAAAGACCTAAATAAACCCCACAAAGCTTTTTGCTGCTTCACTTCCGGCTTCGGTACTGACACTACTATTGAGTCAGATTCCAGCGCCAACTGAACATCGCCGTGCACCGGCAAACTCAATTTACCTTTGGGCCCGGAGACAGTTAACACGCCGTCTGCAATCGCCGCGGTTACTCCAGTTGGTAGCACTATAGGTTTTTTTCCAATTCTTGACATAAATGAATCAGGTTCTAGGTTCTAGCTGCCAGCTTCGAGTCTCTAGAGAAGTGGATTTCCCTAGAAGCTAGAAGCTAAGAGCTAGAAGCTACTTATTTACCAAACTTGGCACATTATCTCACCGCCTACTTTTGCCTTACGGGCTTGTTTGTCGGTCAATAAACCTTGAGATGTAGAAACTATGCTTAGTCCGAACCCACTGGACGTGTGCGGCAGCTTGTCTGATGGTACATATATACGCTGACCCGGTTTGCTTACCCGTTTAATCCCGTTAATCACACTCTGGCCGTCTACGTACTTAAGTGTCACCTGGAGCAACTTCTTGGTAGTACCCACAACCTGCACCCCGCTGATAAAACCTTCGGCGAGCAAAAGCCGAGCCAAGTTTTCTTTCAACTTAGAATGAGGCATAGCCAAATCTGCTTTGCGGCTGCTGCTCGCATTGCGAATTCTGGTTAGCATGTCTGCGATTGGGTCAGTATACATAGGATGAGTGCTTAGTGCCTAGTGCTAAGTGCTTAGTACTCAGTCAGGGTTCTGACTAGATACTAGGTACTGAGTACTAGGTACTGAAATTATTACCAAGAAGCTTTAACTACACCCGGAATTTCGCCTTTGCTGGCAAGTTCCCGGAAGCAAATACGACAGATATGAAAGTCACGCATATACGCTCCTTTGCGTCCGCACTTCCAGCAACGCCGTATTACCCGAGTAGAAAACTTTGGGTTAATAAGACTGCGTTTTGCTTTAGCGATGTGTGCTTGTGTAGCCATAAATTAGTATTGAGTCCCTAGTGCTTAGTGCTTAGTATTCGGTCAGTAAAGTCCTGACTAAGTACTAGGGACTAATCACTAGGCACTGATTGATTATTCAGTAGCAAAAGGAAAATTAAAACTTTTTAACAAACTGCGGGCAACATCATCCCGACCGGCATTGGTTACAATGGAGATTTCCAATCCAAAACTGTGCTCAATCGCATCGGTAGAAATTTCCGGAAATACCAAATGTTCTTTCATACCCAAATGATAGTTACCTCTTCCGTCAAAGCCATTCGGCTTCACCCCGCGAAAATCCCGAACCCTCGGCAAGGCCACATTGATTAACTTGTCCAAAAAGCTATACATACGGGCACCGCGCAAGATAACCGAAACACCTACCACTTGCCCTTCGCGCACCTTAAACCCGGCAATAGACTTACGGGCCAAAGATTTTACTGGCTGCTGACCGGTAATAGCCCGGATGTCCGCCACCACAGTATCTATCATCTTTGGGTCGCGGCCTATCTTACCAACACCCACATTTACCACAATCTTCTCTATCTTAGGAGTGCTCATGGCATTGGTATAACCAAATTCCTTAGCGAGCTGTGGCTGGACGGTTTTAT
>JAEUSE010000115.1 GCA_016788805.1 Candidatus Doudnabacteria bacterium | reverse complement strand
AAATCTACAGATACCTACAAATAAATACCGATGGATCTGTAGGTATCTGTAGATTGGTATGTCATCTGTATATCTGAATTACTTTAACGCTTCCAACAAGCTAATGCCGGTCATTTTGTCCGGCTTGGGTAGCCCAAAGAGGGCTAAAATAGTCGGAGCAATATCACTAATTGCCCCCTCAGGCACCATATTAGAAAGCGCGCTGTAATTGGGTCGGTCAGGACGGGGGGATAAAAACTCGTTGGCCACAACAATGCACGGTACCGGGTTGGTCGTATGGTCTTTATCGATTTCTCCGCTTTTCGGGTTTATTAACTGCTCAATATTACCGTGATCTGCGGTTATAATCAGCACCGCGTCTACCTGCTGCACCGCCGCGGCCACTTTACCCATACACTCATCAATTGACTTAACCGCCAATTGGCTTGCTTCCATATTACCCGTGTGCCCAACCATATCCGCATTCGCGTAATTTGCTACGATAAAATTCACATTGCTTTTGGTAATATGTTCAACCAAAACGTCAGTCAACAAGGGCGCGGCCATTTCCGGATGGTCGGAATAGTTGTTAGTGTTGGAGGGACTTTTTACAATTTGCCGTTCCTCTCCAGGCAGGGGGTCTGAACGACCGCAATTGAAAAACGACGTCACGTGGGCATATTTTTCACTTTCCGCGGCATGAAATTGTGTCAGCCCTTTGGCGGACAAATACTCAGCCAAGTTGTCCGCCAATTCCTGAGTCTCAAACGCGACGTGAACCGGCAGATGCTGGCGGTACTCTACCATGGCCGCAAAGTACACATTTTGTAATGGACGGAGCTGCCCGGCCAGGGGCGTACGATCCAACTCCACAAAAGCTTGGGTCATTTGCAATGCCCGATCCTGACGAAAATTGAAAAAAATAATAGCGTCACTGTCTTGAATCTAACCCACGGGCTGACCGTCCGGTTTTACAATCACCGTCGGAGGAACCATCTCGTCGTAAATTGCACGGCTGTAGCTGCTTTCAATAGCAGCTTCGGCACTCGGACTCTCCGCACCCTGGCCTTCCACCATGACTCGAAAGGTCGCGGCGGTTTGATCCCAGTGCCCACCCCGATCCATAGCATAAAAACGACCCGTGACAGTGGCAATTTCCCCCACGCCTGTTTCAGCTATTTTTTGACGTAATTTTACCAGATCTCCCAAAGCCACCCGCTCGCCGGTATCCCGACCGTCTAAAAACATATGAATGTACACCCGCGGCACCTGTTGTATTTCCGCAAGACCCAATAGCGCGTACAAATGGTCCATGGAAGCGTGCACACCGCCAAAGCTCGTCAGGCCCATAATGTGTAGGCTAGAATTATTTTTCTTCGCATGCTCACACGCGCCTACCAAAGCCTCGTTACTGAAAAACTCCTTAGTTTGAATAGAGTTATTTATGCGGGGTAAATCTTGCGCCACTATGCGGCCGGCACCGATGTTGAGGTGCCCCACTTCAGAGTTACCCATTTCACCCCACGGTAAGCCCACCAGCGGGCCCGAAGCCTGTAGTGTGGTACTGGGAAAGTTAGACACCAGGTGGTCCAAGTTCGGCGTACCTGCTACAAATATCGTATTTCCCCGAGACGGACTGGCAACACCAAACCCGTCCAACACAACTAAGACTACCCTACTATATTGTTTTGCTTTTACCATTCCCTACGAATTACTAATTTTTACTAATATACGAATCTTCAAGATTCACAATTCGCCTATATTTGACCCCTCGCGTAGTAAAATTCACCAAAATACCTAACTTTAATCTAGTAGACCGTAGATAAGAGTTAATTTGGGTAATATTTGACGCCGGAAAATTTTCCCCCCTTTTGAGCTCTACCACTACCAAACCTTCGACTAAAAAATCTAAAAACTGCCTACCAATGTGCACCCCATTGAATACCAACGGAACCATAACTTGTTCGCAGAATCGTATATTCTCCTTCTGGAAACCAACCGCCACAGCTCTTTGATAGTACTTCTCGTGATGCCCTGAGCCAAGCTGGTTGTATACACTGTACATTACTCCAATAATCTTATAACACAATTCGGGATGTATCAGATCATCTCGTTGGACATGCATATTCGTATATTCGTACGTTTCGTACTTTCGTAGGGGCCTAAGACAACTCCGCTTCGATAGCCATTAAACGATTATATTTAGCCAGCCGCTCACCACGGGAGAGGCTTCCCATTTTGGCATAGTCCGCGTTAACCGCCACAGCCAAATCGGCTATAAAATCGTCATTCGTCTCACCGCTCCTGTGAGATATAACTACTTTATAATTGTTCTTTTGGGCCAGTTGGATTGCCTGCAGTGTTTCGGTTAAAGTACCAATTTGGTTAACTTTAATAAGGATAGCATTGGCAATACCTTCATCAATCCCTTTTTGTAAACGTGCAATATTGGTTACAAATAAATCATCTCCAACCAAAATAGTTTTCTTGCCAAGTTCAGCACTAATCGCCTTCCAGCCAATAAAGTCATCCTCAGCACACCCGTCTTCAATTATCTGTAAGTGGTACTTAGCGAACCACTGCTTATACATACCGGCAATAGTTTTTGGCGTATATTTTTTACCCGAAGCAGTAAGGTCGTACGTCCCGCTCTTGGCGTCAAAAAATTCGCTGGAAGCAGCATCAATACCAAGCGCAAAGTCGCGACCCAATACATATCCGGCGTCTTTGATAGCCTGAGATAACACTTCAAACCCTTTTTCATTTTTACCGAGATGCGGTGCAAAACCACCTTCATCACCGATGCTGGTGGCAAGCTTTTTGCCGGCAAGGTTTTTCTTTAATTGCTGATACACCTCCGCACCCGCACGTAGCCGCTCCGAAAACTTGCCTTTTTGGGGGATAATGAAAAACTCTTGAATATCCAAGCCGGAATCCGCATGCGCGCCACCGTTCACTACGTTAAACAAAGGCACAGGCACATTTTTTGGCTTATATCCATACAAACCTGCCAAATACTGATAGAGCTCCTTGTTCTCCAGACGCGCCGCCAACCGTGCGGTCGCAAGGGATACAGAGAGAATACTGTTCGCCCCAAGCTTGCTTTTATTCGGTGTGCCGTCCATGGCGAGCATGACTCCGTCAATCAACTTTTGATTGGCCGGGTTCATTCCCATAACCTTTTTGGCAATCGGTCCGTTCACATTCTTTACTGCCGTAAGCACGCCCTTGCCACCATACCGTTTCTTATCGCCGTCCCGTAACTCATGAGCTTCATGCGTTCCTGTAGACGCACCGGAGGGCACGCTGGCAGTTGCCGACACTGCCCCGGCCCATACTGTAGTTTCTATAGTAGGGTTTCCTCTACTGTCTAAAATCTCTCTTGCACAAATTTTGGTGATAGTCGCCTTTTTCATATCCATTTCAATGAATTATCTATATATTCAGTATACCCTACCCAATAAAAAAAGCCACTATTATAGCGGCTTTTGCTGCATACTATTTTTCTAATGCTACAATACCGGGCAGCTTGGTCCCTGCTAAATACTCCAACATGGCCCCACCGCCGGTGGAGAGATGGTCCACGTACTCGGCTTGGCCGGCTTGACGAATAGCATCTACCGTTTCCCCGCCGCCCACCACCGCATAGGCTCGTCCTTTGCCCACTGCGCCTATGATTCTACCAAGCGCCATAGTGCTGTGGTGAAACGGCTTATGCTCAAAAAAACCCAGCGGCCCGTTCCACACTACAGTCTTCGCTTGCTTCAACACTTTCGCGAAAGCCAAAATTGTTTTCGGACCCGCGTCCAAAATAAGTTCGTTTTTCTTTACCTCGTGCGGCGCGCAGGTTCGAATGGACGTTTTGTCCATCGCGCTATTGGCCACCACTACGTCAACGGGCAGTACTATTTTGCCTTTAAAATTTTTATCTGTTTGCCAAGCCAATGTAACAGACTCATGCTCGGCTTTGGATCTGCCGATTTCATATCCACGGGCGGCAAAAAACAAGTTGGCCAAACCGCCACCCACAAGCAAGGTGTCTGCTTTTTTGCCTAAATTGGTCAGAGTTTTAATTTTATCCGATATT
>JAEUSE010000114.1 GCA_016788805.1 Candidatus Doudnabacteria bacterium | reverse complement strand
TCTGCTCTGGTGGATGCGCGCGTGCCAATATTTTGAAAGCTCCTCGTGAGTAGTCCAATTTTTGGAGCGGGCGAACCCAAGTGCTTCAGTTGCGCAGCTATTCCTTCAAAGTGCTGTTTTGCCAGGATTTCGGTTGGCACCAGCAGGGCGACTTGGTAGCCGTTCTGAATGACTTGCAAGGCAGCCAGTAGGGCAACAATTGTTTTCCCACTCCCGACGTCGCCTTGTAGGAGCAAGTTCATAGGATGCTTGTGTTCCAGGTCTTGTAAAATTTGCCAAAGTGCCTTTTTTTGCCCATTGGTTAAATGAAAAGGTAGCTGAGCGAGCTGGGATTTTATATAGACAATATCCGTTAAAATATTGGGCGCTGCAAGTGCCTGGAGGTTAAGTTTATGTTGTTCTACTGCAAGTTGTTGGATAAAACTTTCTTCAAATGCTAGGCGTGTTTTGGCTTGGAGTAAGAGTTCTGGGGAGCTTGGAAAATGTAACTCCCGTGTGGCGGTGGGTATGTCTAATATGCGGTACGTGTTTCGTACAGAGGCGGGTATTATGTCCTCTAGCGCGTGGGTTGCCGCTAGACTTGCGTTTACAAGAGCCCGAAAGCTTTTCGGAAATACACCCTCGGGTAGTTTATATAGAGGCACCAAGCGGCCGGTATGCAGGTGTTCCGGGCCGACTTTTTCGTATACCGGATTGGTGAGTTGTAGTAGATTTTTATAATAGTCCACCTTGCCCGACAGCAATACTTCGTCGCCCTTTTTTAGGGTTTGGGCAATGTACCCTTGGTTAAACCAGGTAACTTTGAGTGAGCCGGTAGTATCGGAAATGAGTGCCTCGGAAATGGTTTTTCTGGTCGGAAACGCAAACCGTGAACCCATGCTTTTAATACTGCCTCGAATGGTTACCACCTCACCCGCTTGTAAGTCTTGTATGAAAGTAAATTTAGAAAAGTCCAAATATCGACTGGGATAATAGGTAAGTAGTTGGCTTACCGTCTCTATACCTATAGACTGCAGAGCCCGCACCGACGTGGGTCCGGTTTTGGGCAGCGCGGATATTTTATCATTCGGAGATACCATGTGTATATACTACAACAGAAGCCCGGTTTCTGCATTTGCAGCTGAGGCCAGGCTTCTGTTGTAAGCGTTTCATCCCACACTTTCTGGTAATGTCGGTTTAAGTCCGGAGTTTGTACAGCCTTTTCGTTCCGCTTTTGCCGAGGCTTTGGCGCGTTCCTCGTCCGCCTGACTCGTCTGGTGACTCTGGCTGGAATCGAACCAGCGACCTTCTCCTTCGGAGGGAGACGCTCTAATCCACTGAGCTACAGAGCCGTCAGGCGAGTTGGGCGGATATTCAGGTTAAGCTATAAGTGCGGATACCTAGGTATTGTAAAGAAAATGAGGGGTCGCTACAAGAGCAGGGGAATCACGTAACATGGGGCATATAACATGTAACAATACACAACAGAGCCTTTCGCGAGGCAAAGGGCTCTGTTGTTATACTTCACGCTAGATGTTTGATGTTATGTGGGGCTGCGGCAGGTTAGAAGTTGAACCTATGGGCAATGCGCTGGGAGAAAGAGGGGGTTGCCGCCTCAGATTCCTGTACATGCTTCGCGACCAGTTTACGTACTTCGTCCGGGTCTTGGTCTGCGAGTTCGACTATAACGGTTTGTTTGAGATACGTGCTGGCTTCTAGGTTGAGCGTTTTGTGTTCCTTGGTATTTACCACCCAGAAGTGTTTAAAGTGTTTGTAAGGTATACGCATGGAACCCAGGGTAATACCTTCGTTGTCGAGTACTATAGTAATAACTTCCGGTTTGCGGTTCGCAAACCAGGCTACTAAGAGTGCCAGGATAACAACTGTGGTGGCACCGAAGTAGTCGCCGACATAGGTTTGGTAAGCTGCGAGCAATAATCCGATGGCAATGAGTGCTACGTACCACACCCACGACTTAGCGTACTCTTTAAATTCCGGAGCTTCCCACTCTAAGTAGCTATTTTTGTTTGACATGATGTTATAAAAAATAATGGATGAAAAAATACCCTGGCGGAAGGGGAGGGATTCGAACCCTCGGTGCCTTTCGACACTCCGGTTTTCAAGACCGGTGCACTAAACCACTATGCGACCCTTCCCGAAAGTCTTTGCATCCGTGCTGATTTCCTATCTTGTGTATAGTATAACCCAATTTGTGTAAAACGAAAACGGCTTTATCTCTAGAATTTAGCCGTTTCGTTATATCTGCCTTACGGCAGGTGTTAGTTTCCGACGTAGTAATCCGTTGCCGGATAGCGACCCGTCTACTTATAGACGGGCCGTTTCCGGAACCGATTATCAGTATCGGATTATTGTGGATTACCGGGGTACAATGGAGCGGGATTTTCTACTTGAAACCCGGATTGTATTTTCGCCTCTTCGATGGGTGCATCAATTATACCCTTGTTATTTTCTGAATCTATTATACCATCATTTTTTACATCGGTAGCACTTTTAATTTTGCCGGGCGCGGGGACAATTATAATGTTTTGCGCAGTGAGCGTGGGGCCGTTTTTCACGGCGGTTACCGATACAGTCTGTCCAAGTTTAAGTTCCGGCTTCACTTCTTTCCCTTCGGGCTTACTGAATTTGATTTCCGTTTGATCGGTGAGCGTTATGGTTACATTGTCTATGGTAACGTACGCGGGGGTTACCGCACTCAGCGTGCCTTTTAGGTTTTGCGTAGTCGGCGGCAGGTTTGTTATGTCTGATTCTTGACTCGCCGCGACTAAGAGCTTGGTGGCGGCAATGGTTTTTGAGCTCTCTTGGGCGGCCGCGAGCGCGTCGGAACCGATTTCCGGGTTGGAGTTCTCTGAGCTTTGGGTTAAGACTTGTACTTGGGATTGAGTTAACTCTTCAATTTTATCGAGTAAGGTGGGGTTTTTTTGCGCCACGGCAACTTCTCGCGCGGTCTCAACCGCGGCTTTCGTTTGACTGGTGAGCTCTCTCAGCGCGGCTACCTTGGTGGCGGTGTCTACGTTGGCATCGTTCAGGGCGCTTTGCGTGTCTTTAATCCGGCTGGCTACGAAGCTGAGCTGTAGATTGAGTTTGCTTTCCGGGCTTGTGGTAAAGTGTAACCTAATTTGTTCACTTTTCAGTTTGTATGCGTATAAAGGGCTACCCGGGTGGGCGCCGGCGGCCAAGACACTGGTAAGCGTGAGTCCGACAACTAAAGTGGCTCCGCCGATGTAACTGGAGATTTGAATGAGTTTAAGGCCGGTTTTTATGTGCTCCGGTTTTTCGACGAACGCGTAGGCGCGAGCACGACGGGGGGTAGGCACGGCTTTTTTGGGAGTGGCTGCTAACGAACGAGCGAGTTGAACAAGCGGTGTGAGTGAATCTGTACCAATCTGGTTGGACACATCATAACTACCCGCATGTTGTATGCGTCGTTCAAGTTCGTTTGCTTGTTTGTGGCTATGCCAAATCATTGTCTGTCCTGTCTGCTAATAATGTTTTGAGTTGTTGTAAACCTCGATGTTGGATTATGCGAATGTTGCCTTCTGATTTATTTAGGAGTGTCGCAATCTCCGAAATACTGAAATCTTCAAAAAATCGTAGTTTTAAAATTGACTGTTGATCCGGAGACAGTTGCTGTAGGGTTTTGAGTAGCGCCGCTGTATCAGCTGATGCCTCCATGAGATTCACTACGGATGTTTCATAACTTGGCAGCTGTTCGAGTGTGTCCAGGCTTACTGTTTCGTTGGACTTTCGGTAATGGTCTATAACGGTATTTCGGGCGATGGCGTACAGCCAGCCGCGCAGTTTTTCCGGTCCGCCTTTGAGGCCGCCGAGCGAGCGGAATGCTTTTAAAAACACTTCTTCCGTTAGGTCCTCCGCTGTTTCTTGGTGGTTGGTGCGGTAGTACACGAAGCGGAATATGGCGTCAAAATGGTAATCGTAGAGTTTGCCAAACGCGTGATTATCACCTTGTTGCGCTGCTTCAAAAACTGCCTTTTCAAGAGGGGTATCGGACACAAATCTTTGATTTCTAATAATAGAGACGGATGGATGAGCCATTCTGTTACAACAGGGGTTTGAGTAATCCCAATTGTACCACTTTTGTTGGTTTTC
>JAEUSE010000113.1 GCA_016788805.1 Candidatus Doudnabacteria bacterium | reverse complement strand
TGTTCAATCCCAGTGGCTCGGTTTTAAGCAATATTACCAAACAACTTCCGAGCACAACCCACATAGCGGTGACCAGCACGCATGTACTCGCCCTCACGGCGGACCGGAACCTTGCAATGCTTCCCTTCGGCAAGCTCACCACCAAACCAGTTGTGCTCGCCTCCAACGTGCACGCCTTCCACACTCGAGACTCGGATGTGTACTATGTACGGCAGGATACGGATGGCTTCGGCCTCCATCACGCCACGCTGGGCACAAACGGGTTTGAAGGCGACCAGTTGCTGGCAAAAAAAATCCCGGCGCAAGCAGCGCAACTCTACATTGACAGCACCAAAGCGGTATTTGTACTCAGCGAGAACACTCTATACCGAATAAACACCCAAGCTGAAGCCATAGCCACTGGCGTAACCAACGCATCTGACCAAACCAGCACCTTGCGCTACACCACCGCCGGCGAACTCTGGTGGTACGACAGCAACAGTAACACCCCTCGGTTGGTTTCTCGGAGCAGCGCAGGCTTTACGGAAAGCATTGTCCGACCGAGCTTGCAGTACGCGCTTTTTATCCAAGGCACCCAACTCATCGCGCTCGAACTAGACGACCGCGGTGAGCAAAACCGCTACATACTGGACACCGCCGACCGACTTACAAACCTACAGCTCCTTAACTCCGAATCCCTCACCTACCAAGCAGACGACTCTTTGTATATATTGACATTACGTTAATTTTATAGTATAATATAACAGCAATAAAAGCCTTAATTATAAGGCTTTTTTGCTTGGCATTTCGCAAAAAAACCAACAACCCGGCCAGCTTAAACCCGGCAACTCATGCCTAGTGAAAGCGGCCTTCCAAAATCAACATTGCAATCTGGAGGACGAATATGAAAAATTCCACCGCGAAAAAAATGCAGCTACTGGCAATTTGCCTGTCAGTAACGGCGTTGATTATTTCTTTTTCCCGTATAAGTAGGCCAACCCAACTTCCACAACCATGCCCACCGGAAGTCACCCCTGTTGAAAAACAGTGGATCCAGGGGCTTGTTGACTCCGAAGCAGAAATGCAGGCTGGAGTTAGGACAGTTCTCACCGCAATGAAAACAGGAGAGAACTGCGTCATCCCAGATAGCATCTTCAAGGGATGGCCGCAGGATGCAAACGGAGACCCAGTTATTCCTGACAACGCCACGTTGCTGGTATCTAAAGATACAAGCGAAGTCACACAGCGGGTCTACCTTCCTGCTGAAACACCAGTTTGGTGTACGAGGGACGCTGTCAAATCCGGCAAACCGTACATTCATCTGGTAAAAGGACCGGGGGATACGAAGTCCTGGTTTCAAATCAGGGGCGCAGAAACGATTTTGGCCGACTACGTGATGGACTGCTGGGATACGCTTAAACCCGAGCGACAGGCGCGGATGGTCGAAGTCGATATCCGCCGCTGATAACGCACAACGTGCGGAGCACCTCAGCACTCCGCACATAAAACCCACAGGGAGGAATCACAACCAAAGCAGAAAGACGAAGTGTAGAGCACTCAACCGCTCCGAAACACTTCGTCTTTTTCGTATCTATCAGGACTTGTCATTCCGGACAAGTCTTCGCGAATCGGAATCTAGAACCTGGATTCCGGATAATTCCTCGAAGACTCGGAATTTCCGGAATGACAGGGCGGGGTTATGCATGAGGTTTAGTATGAGTAAAAATTAAGTGCTTCACGTGAAGCATGCTAGGTGTGGATGGTATATAAATTGAAAAAGCAGGCTAGTTACTCACGAATGAGTTCTATGCCTGCTTCGCCTCGTCACTAGAAAACTAGTGGGTCATTGGCTGGTTTACTTCGTTCCGTCCGCGCTTGCTGTTGCCGGTGATTCTTCCGCCCTCAGTTCGGTTGCGGAAGCGGTAGTGGTGCCCGCTTTGTTGGCCGACTGGCCGGCTGCGGCCTCGGCGCCGTCCATCGAGTCGGTCGTCGTAGTAGCCTCAGGGGCAGTGGCGACGGGTTGCGGCGCTGCTGTCTCTGTCGTAACAGTAGACGGCTGGGCGCCTCCGTTGACGTTGACGGTCAGGTTGACGGTCACCGGAGAAGGCTGCACGACCTGCTGGGGTGCCGGCGGAGTCTGCTCCAAACGGTTCCGGTCATTTTCGCGCCACGCGGCCTGTTCTTCTTGCCAACGCCGATGTCTGAGCCACTCACTAATGCCGTAAGCGGCCAAACAAGCCAGCAGAATCAGAATGATGAGCCATAAGTTGTCGTTAACCAACTTGCCCCAATCGGTGCTGGACGGCGCTGGGGCCGGTTTGACTCGGATGACCAGGTCCTCGGTGACTCGGCCTCCTGTGTTGGTTGCGACCAGCCGATAGGCAGTTGTCGTCGTTGGGGTCACAACGAGCTGTGTGTCGCCGGTGACATCTTGGCCGTTGATGGTGACCGTTCTCGCTCCGGAGACTGAAAAGCTCAGCGTGGCTGCGGTGCCGGCGTTAATCTCATCAGACTCCGAGTTGAAGCTGTTGATGTACGGCGGTGCCGGCAACGGCGTTCTGCGGGTTGTTGGCGGGTTTTTCAGTCCCCACACGTTGTTGCCGCTGGTATCGGTGCCGGTTTGGATGATTTCCTGCTTCCCCCGCAGGAGATTTTTCGGGGTTGGGGTGGGCTGTTGAGCAGTCGCCGTCAGTGCCAACGCCATCGCGATGATGGCGCAAAGAATGAAACGAATTTGAAGTTTCATAGTCGACTCCTTCTGAGTTGTGCTCCAGCTTACGCTGGAGCGGGTTGGTGTTGCGGTTTTGGTTTGGTAAGACAGAAAAGTGCTTTGCGAGTGCCGGTAGAACATGGAACTCACAGTTATTGGGCAAAATATCGAGCTTTTGCCGAATTCAGTAAGTTCTAAATTGAATATACATATTTTACAAGCTTATTGACCTAATGTCAAGTATGTTGTGTAAACAATATATACCTCAAATATGCTTGTTTTTTCACAAAGATTGCTTATTTTTGGCTTTTTCGAATTGTTCATGTTTGATTAATTGCAGTATATTTTGTTACCATTTATATGTGGGTATAAGATATACCGTAAATGATAAGTTTTTTGAGACATGGACGCCAACCATGGCGTACTTGCTTGGTTACCTATATGCGGATGGTAGCTTAGAAGACGCTTCCTATCTTCGTGGTAAATATTTACGCGTTACCAGTATAGATAAAGAACTTATCGACTTTACCCGTGGTGCTCTAAGTTCTGCGCATAAGATTGTTGTAATTCCTCCTCAATCACCAACCCAAAAAACGAGGTATTTTTTACGCATTGGGAACCATAAAATATATAGCGATCTATTTGCGCTGGGTTTATATCCAAACAAGTCTCTTACCATGAAATTTCCAAAAGTCCCGGCCGGATATTTAGCGCACTTTGTGCGTGGGTATTTTGATGGGGACGGGCATGTTTCAGTGGTTATGAAGGGTGAAGTGCTCAGCAGACTGATAATCGTATTTGTAAGTGGGAGTGTAGATTTTCTATCAGCTCTGGCTTATGAGTTAGATACACTTCTTGCATTAAAAATAAATAAAGTGTACCAGCGTGGACATGTTTGTCGTTTAGCATATTCCACAGCAGATAGCGCAAAACTGTTTCAGTACATGTACGGCCAATCTGATGGCGTGTTTTTAAATAGAAAATTTGGGGTGTTCAAAAACTTTTTTACCCAGTATAATAAGTGGGCGAATTCTGAAACACTCAGGATTTTGGGCTATAATGGTCATGTGGTGAAGTAGTCTAACACGGCGGTCTGCAAAACCGCTATTCGCGGGTGCGAATCCCGCCATGACCTCCAGCACAACAAGTACGGGCCCAGGTGATGGAACTGGTATACATTGGGGACTTAAAATCCCCCGCCCGTAAGGGATTGAGGGTTCAAATCCCTCCCTGGGCACCAGCTAAAAATACTGACGTGAGTCAGTATTTTTATATGTTCACTTGTTTGTATGTACTAAAAGACTCCGGTGTTGCTCGGAGTCTTTTAGGTCATTATTGAGCTAGGGCTAACTCTTTATGTGCGAGAGAGTTCTGGGGTTGGTGTACAGCAATTTTCATGTACTGTTTGGTTTCCGCCTCGGTTACTAAGTTGTGCATTTCTTGTTCTACTTTTTCACAACCGCGTAACCAGTTG
>JAEUSE010000112.1 GCA_016788805.1 Candidatus Doudnabacteria bacterium | reverse complement strand
CATGCAACCCAGAACGGGACAGCGGCAGGTGCCAGGCTCTTGACTTCAGTCAACACGTTAAATGTTGACACCAATGGCGGGACGATGGCGTTTTCAGACGCCAGCGGCATCACGCTCGATAATGTTGATGTCGGCACCGGTAGTATCAGCACATTGGCGGGCGGTACAGGTGCTCTTACCGTAAACCGCAATATAAGCGCCAACAATATTACGCTGCAGTCTGGCGCTGGGAGTGTGGCCCTTGGCGGAAATAACCTGACCGCAACCGGAACATTAGCGCTTTCGGCCACTTCAACAGGTAATGTCTCAGGCACTGGCCAATTGACTGCGCCCACAATGACGGTCACAACTGCAACAGGCCACGCGACGCAGAACGGTGCCAGCACAGGAAACGCGTTAAATACGGCTGTAAATACGCTTACGGCAACCTCGACCAGCGGCACTGTCAAAATCGCAAACAGTGATTCGATAACGCTCAACACTTCAAGCGTCGGCACTGGCCAATTGTCTGTCAGCGCTGGCAATAACGGCGGCATCACGCTGAATGGAAACCAGACGGCCAGCGTGCTGACATTAAATGCTGGAAACGGTGGGCTTAATTTATCTACCCGCACCCTGACCGCAAGCAGCGGGACAATTAACCTGACCACTTCAGGTACCGGTAATATCAGCGGGACCGGAACATACACGGCCAATAACGTCAACCTGACAACCGGAAGCGGAAACGCCACTCAGGATGGTACAACTTCAGGCACTGCCTTATCAACGTCCTCCGCAACGCTGACCGCCAATTCCACCGATGGGACTATCAAGGTAACCGACGCGAACGCCATTACTTTGAACGCTTCCAATATGGGAAGTGGCTCGCTAACTTTGACTGCGAACGGTAGTAACCGCTCCGTAACGGTTGGTGGGGCACTGACCGGCGGAAATATTACTCTTGTTGGTGGAACGGCTGGCAACAGCAGTATCGTTTTTGGCGCTAATAACGCGACCGTTACCGGCAACATGAACCTAACTGCGACTGGTACAGGCAACATCAGCGGAACCGGGACGCTTACGGCGAACAATTTAACGATTAACAAGGCAACGGGTATTGTCACGCAAAACGCCGCCGCTGCCGGAAATGCCGTCAATATTGACGCCAATACGGTTTCGCTTACTTCAACCGGCGGCACCGTCAAGCTCAGCGATGCCAACAGTCTGACGCTGAATACGCCTAGCGTTGCAGCAACCACACTCACAGTGACAGCAGGAAGCGGACTGACGCTTAACAGCGCTTCCAGTTTGACCGCATTAACGCTGAATGGCGGAACCGGCGGTATCCAGCTTGGCGGCAACAATATTACTACTACCGGCACGACATCGCTGACAGTGCTGGGAAATAGTAATATCAGCGGTACCGGCTTGCTTTCGGCGAATAACCTGACATTGGTTACAGCAAGCGGCCATGCGACCCAGGATGGCAATGCAAGCGGCAATGCGTTGAATACGTCCGCGACTTCCCTGACAGCAACTTCTTCAAGCGGCACCATCAAAGTGGCCGATACAAATGCATTAACAATTAACGCGTCCAATTTAGGCAGCGGCAGCCTATACGCAGCCGCAGGCGGCACCAGCGCATTGACGCTTGCCGGCAACCAAACGGGTGGTTACCATTATTTGACGTCAGGATCTGGCGGTATCAATACCAGTACCTTTACCATCAACGATTCCCAAAATATTTCACTTGCCACAACATCAGGAGGTGCAATTACCGGTACGGGCCTTCTGACAGCGGGAAATCTTTTAACCTACAACCCGGCAAGCAGCAACATTACGATTGGCGGTTTGACGGCAACCCCGACACTGAACACGCACCCAACAAACGCTCCGAATCTATTGATTCAAACCACAGGCAGTATTACCAGTAATGTCAGCCTGAATAAAACCAGCCTTGCATTTTCCGCAGGGACCGGCGGGATTATTTTGGGAGCAAATAACCTGACCGCAACCGGATCGGGCATCGATCTTAGCACGACAGGTGCTGGTAATATTACGGGTACAGGCACTATCACTGCCAACAACCTGAACCTGCAACTTGGCTCGGGTAATATGACGCAGTCTGGCGCTCTTGGCGGGAACGCGTGGAATACGAACGTCCAGAATTTAAGCGTCCAGTCTTCGGGCGCTACGGTTAAACTTGCAAACGCCAGCGATATCTCGTTGAACGCCAGCTCTCTGGGGAGCGGTTCATTAAGCCTTGCGAGCACGGGCGATATTGATCTCCCAGGCGCAGTGAGTTCATCTGGGCAATTAAGTTTTAACGCAGCCGGTGATTTGGACGTCCGCAACAACATAAACGGTGGCTCCATTCTCGGTCTGGCTGCCGGGGATATCACGCTTGAAGCTGGAAGCAGTCTTACTGCCAGTGGTACTGGTGACAGCCTGATACTGTCAAGTTCGGCAGGCACATTTAACAACCAGGCGGGCGCCAATGCCTTGAATGCGCCTAGTGGCCGCTGGCTGGTGTATTCAAACAGCCCAACAGCTACCACGGAAGGTGGATTAATTTATAACAAGTTATATAACGCCACTTACGCTGGCAACCCTCCATCTGGAATCGCAGCTGGGAATTATATCCTCTACAGCTATGCGCCAACCCTGACGGTAACGGCTAATAATGCAAGCCGAGTCTATGGTTCCAGCAACCCAACGTTCAATGGTTACATTACCGGGTTTATCGACGGTGACACGGCAAGCACCGCCTATTCCGGCCAGGCTGCCTTCAACACAACGGCTGGCTTAAGCAGCGGTGTCGGTTCATATGACATTAATCCCACACAGGGAAGCTTACTCTCTAATCTGGGTTATACATTTAACTATGTCCCAGGATCACTGTCGATAACGCCAGCGTCATTAAACGTGACTGCCAACAACGCGACAAAAACCTATGGCGATGCCAACCCCACATTTGGCGTGTCGTATTCAGGCTTTGTCGCGGGAGATACCGCTTCATCGCTTTCAGGTATTTTAGGATTCAATACCTCAGCCACAGCCAACTCGAACGTGGGTAATTATGCCGTAACGCCAAACGGCCTGACAAGCAACAATTACAACATCACTTTTAACAACGGCACGTTAGGCATTACGCCTGCAAGCTTGAGCATTACTGCTAACAGTCTGTCTAAGACCTACGGCGATGCCAACCCGACTTTTGGCGCAAATTACTCAGGCTTTGTTTTAGGGCAGAACGAATCCGTTTTATCCGGAACATTAGGGTTTAATACCTCTGCTACGATAGGTTCTAACGTTGGCAATTATTCAATCACGCCGTCCGGATTGAGCAGTGGCAATTACAACATTACTTACGGTAATGGCAACCTGTCTATCACGCCAGCGATACTCAATGTTAATGCAAATAATGCATCAAAAATATACGGTGATGCTAACCCAACTTTTGGCGCAAGCTATTCCGGTTTTGTTCTAGGACAGAATGAATCAGTATTATCGGGAACATTAGGGTTTCACACTTCAGCCACGGCAAACTCCAATGTCGGCAATTATTCAATTACCCCATCGGGCTTAATCAGCAGCAACTATAATATCAATTATGGTAACGGTAATTTATCAATCACGCCAGCGAGCCTGACCGTAACGGCCAATAATGCAGCAAAAATTTATGGAGATACCAATCCGACTTTTAGCGCCAGCTACTCGGGATTCGTTCTGGGCCAAAATGAATCGGTCTTGTCAGGTTCGCTCGGATTTAACACATCAGCCACGGCAAGCTCCAACGTTGGCAATTACTCGATAGCCCCATCCGGTTTGCTTAGCAGCAATTACACCATCAATTATGCCAATGGCAATTTGTCGGTAACGCCAGCCAACCTTACGATTACAGCTAACAATACATCCAAAGTGTATGGCGATGCCAACCCTGCTTTTGGTGCGAGTTATTCTGGCTTTGTATTAGGCCAGAACGAATCAGTCTTGTCAGGCTCACTTGGATTCAACACGTCAGCCACGGCTAGCTCCAACGTTGGTAATTACTCAATTGCCCCATCCGGCTTACTAAGCAGCAATTACAACATCAATTACACCAACGGCAATTTATCCGTGACACCTGCAAGCTTAACAGTCACGGTAAACAACGCGTCTAAAGTGTATGGCGATGCCAACCCTGCTTTCGGCGCAAGTTATTCTGGCTTTGTATTAGGCCAAAACGAATCAGTCTTGTCAGGCTTGCTTGGGT
>JAEUSE010000111.1 GCA_016788805.1 Candidatus Doudnabacteria bacterium | reverse complement strand
GAGGACGGCGGCAAACACGGCAAGAAGTTCCCCATGGCGGGCGCCGAGTTCAAAGCCAAGGTCGATCAGCGCGTCGCCAAGGCTCGCCAGCACATGGAGTCGCGGGTCACGAACCTCCCGGCCGACAAGCAGAAGGAAATGATGAAAAACATGTGGAAGCCTTTGCTCGTGCAGCTCATTGTTACGTTCATAACTAGCTTTGTGTTCGCGCTACTGCTAAAGGGTTTCCCAGCAGAGTGGAATGTATATGGCCTTGGGTTCTTTTTCTGGCTTGGGTTTATTTTCCCAACGCAGGTGGCCGCGGTTATTTTTGGCGGGACCAAACCGGAGTGGGTCATAGCCAAAATAGCTATTATGGCAGGCGCAGCGCTTGGCTGTATGGAAATAGCCGCTGCTGTGTTTGCTAGAATGATGTAGTTGGGTGTCTCAGCATTGGTTAAAAGTCGGGCGCGACTGGTGTCGTGTGGGACCCTTCCAGTATACATACGTAACAGAGGTTAACTAATTGTAGAAGTTTTCTTAGGTATGTCTTCAGGCTTTAGTCCGCATGCAAAAGTGGGAATAATAGGGGGTGGTGTTGCCGCATTAGTGGCATCGGTTGTGTTTCGGTCTGAAGGGGTGGGGGTCGGTGATGTGGCCGTGTTTAGCCCTCATGCAGATCCGCTACTGAGTATTGAAAAATACGGCACGGCCATAGGACAGCAAGAGTTACGGTCAGAAACAGAGGGACATTTTTTTCCTACCGATTTCCCAGGGTTGGCTTTGTTGGACTCGATTCGGTTGCGTTCAGCGCGTCCTGTGGTGCGTGCCGCGTTTAATGCCTATCATCCGACGTTTGCGGACTGGCTTGCTCATGGGCGGCAGGTGGCCGCAAGCTTGCCGACTACGCACGTCGCCGCGGTGGTGGGGGATGTAGTCTATGACGCGCGCGAACAAGTGTTTTGCGTCTACGATACAGCCTCGCGGCTTGTAGGAAAGTGTGAGCACGTGGTGCTTGCTCTGGGGCGACCCGGCCCGCGCGTACCGGGGTGGGCAAAGTCCGCGCACGTTGCGCCGTTTGTAACTCATGCCTACGAACCGAAACAGTACGCCGGAGAGTCTGTGGTGGTGGTTGGAAGCGGTATGGCCGCGGCTCATGAACAGGTGGCTGCGTTATTGGCCGGGTGTAGGGTGACTGCAGTAGCAAGGAGTCCGCGCGTAAGGCAAGATTTAAACTTGCCGCGCTGCGAGTTTACCACGCAAGCACTCCGGCGGTATTGGGCGTTGCCGCCTGCAGAGCGGCATGCGTTTTTAAACACCGTTCGAACTCCTTCTTATCCACGGAAGGTTGTTTGGGAAAAGTTATTTCGTAATGCAGAGAGAGAAGGGCGGCTGGTATATGTGCGCGGAGAGGTGGCTGAAATTGAAGTGGGGTCATGGGGCGCACGAGTCAGGATAAAGGGGCGTGGTGTGGTGCCTGCGCAGCGCATAGTGTTGGCAACGGGGTTTGAGGTTGACGCCAGAAAACACGCTCTTGTAGATACTTTGCGTACACGATATGGCTTTGCCGTAGAGCAGGGGCGTATTATTGCAGATAACAATTGTACTGTTCCGGGCATTGGCACGCCGCAGCATATGTTAGCAGTTGCGGGTGGTTTGGCTGAGTGGGCGATTCCGTTTGCGGATACAGTTGCCGGAATGAAGTATGTGGCTCGCCGTTTGGTTGCCACGTTTGGTTTGCCGCGGTCGTTGGGTGCGCGTATTAACACAACTATACAGTTGTGTAGGGGAGCACTCTAGTATGTGTTTTACGTTCTTAGGAAGGGTACATACCCGACTTTTCGCTTCGGTTATTGGTATGTTGGTGGTGTGTGTATTTGCCTGGGGGTATAGTTGCCCGGATTTTTTCGTGGTGTGGTTGTTCATGACTGGTGCCGGTCTTGTACTGGACGTGCTTGTATATAGTGTTTGCATTCGGTATCAGCCAGTTGCACTCACTGTGTTGCTTGGTTTTTTTGAATATGCGGTACTGGCAGTAATACTCACACTGCTCGCCTACGGTGAGCACGGTCCTTTTTCATTTGTGGGAGTGTTTTTCTATGTGTCCGTATGGCTCATTGGTTTTGTTGTGATCCAAACGCTATTACCGGTAGTGCTTCCGCAATTCCGGGAAGACGGCGGTGAATTGGTGTAGAGTAGCGAGTGCATTATAAAAACCTGCCTATTGGCAGGTATTGTCCGGCGTATTGGACAGAAAACATTTAGCTTTGTCTGTTTCGTATGAACTGCGCTATTTGGCTTATGCTGTTTTTTACTGCTATGCCTAGGCCTACGCCCAAAGCGTTGAGCGGAGCAATGAAGAGTAGTAACTGCACAAATCTGACTATAGTGCCGGTTATACTTGCTTCCGGGCTGCTACCAACTTGTAAACTGTGGTCAAACAATGCGTATGCTAACCCGCCGAATAGTATGGCAAGGGGGGAGTAAACAAGTATGCCGACTGCTACTTGTTTTAGTATTTGTTTCCAGTCGCCCATGTCTACCAGAAGTCCGGCTATGAAGCCGCATATAGGAAACCCAAGCCAGATCCAAGTCCACTCAGATGGTTTTTCCGCGGCATTGACACCTATAATTCCCACACTGAGTATGGCACCGTATACAAAAGCTAGAATTGTATTGTACAGAACCGTTTGTTTCATAAGAATGTATATAATAGTATTTTAAGAACCGTGAGCATGTATATACTATAGTATATCAGAACTATGGTACAATGTAGAAGTATATTTTTGAACCTATTTATGAAACTTAAATATGTAAAAACAATTTTGTTGGCCGGTGTCTTATTTTTAGGTGTGGCGCGTGTGTCCCACGCGGCTATAGTTACCTGCGGGAATCAAAACAACGGCACCGCCTCTGACGGCTGTACGCTCAACGATTTAATTTCTAGTTCGGTTACCTTTACGGATTATTTATTTGCTGCTGCGGCTGTAGTGGCGGTGGGTGGCGTGGTATACGCGGGATATAAGATGGTTACTTCCGCTGGCAACGCTTCTAGACAGGCAGAGGGAAAAAAGACGTTGGTAAATTCCATCATTGGTTTGATTATAATACTCTTGGCCGTGTTGTCGGTTTCCAGTTTGAAGAGCATATTAGGTTACCGTGACACACCGCTCATAGAGTACACGGCTACTGTAGCACCGCCGCCCGGCGTTCAGCCCGTGGATCCTCATGTGGTGGTTGCGCCCCCCCCGGTTAACCCACCCGCCGTAGTACCTCCGGCGGCAGATGTGCTTCCTGTGACGCCACCAGTCGATACTGCTAATCAGCCGCCGGTACTGCCTACTGCGGCGCCGCCTGTGTCTCCTGTTACACCTCCGGTGAACAATAACGCTCCTCAGTCAACCAGTCCTTTGCAAGCTCCGAGTCCGATGCAAAATGTTTTGTCGTGGATCAACGAGCACTGCGATTTACTCGCTGGAGCGACAGCAGACAACATTCGCGACCTTATGCGCGGCATACCTAATGCCGGCGCTTTAAGGGGACATGGGATATTTTAAAGCCACTCAAGCTATATAAAACAAAGCACTTTTTTCTCTCATGGGCAGAAAAATATACTTATTCTGCTCTTGGCCGTGCTCGCCGCTTCTTCTATGCTTTTGTATGCGCGGGGGGTAGGTGGTAGCGTTTTCCAAACCGAACTCGCAATGGGCAAAAGCTGATATATGGTTTGATGCGGTAAAGGTGTGGTGTAACGGAGCAAGGAATGAGCTAAAAGAAATACAAGACAGAAACGTAGACAGGGGCGTAGAGCCATGGAACTCCACCGATTGGAGTGCCTGGCACCAGGCAGTAGACGGGTGTGAAGAGGCCGGAATATACAACTAAAAATTGCGAGGTGGTTGAGCTTAAGGGCACTCGCAACGAACAAAACAATACCCCTAAACAACAAAGCCATGCTTTGTTGTTTAGGGGGTTCCCGTCTCTAAATGGCCTTCCAGATACGGGCTAGAAGGCACACCAAAAGAATCAAGACCACGAGACTAACTAGATTGCGCTTCGCGATGACGCTGTACAACAGCCCAATCACTGCTAGAGCTATACAGATAGCAACTAGCAAGATTAAAATGGCTGCAACAACAGTAACTAGCATGATTTCCTCCTAAAAACGCCCAGACATTCTGGGCGATAATTACAAGTCATAAACCCCCGGCTTTAGCCGGGGTGTACGTTTGAAGGCGAGGCCGTATACTAAAGCCACCCGGCAGG
>JAEUSE010000110.1 GCA_016788805.1 Candidatus Doudnabacteria bacterium | reverse complement strand
AGCGTAGAACACACGCTTAACCCTCAAAAACGGTTAGGGTTTGGCTTGTCCGATGTCGCCGGAATGCTGGGCGTAACGGCCACGGGTGCTTACCACAACGCCCTAACCGACTGTGAAGTTGAGGCTGAACTACTGAGAAGGTTGTTGAGTAAAATGAAGATAGTCTAGCAAGTATTTTAAAATATAATTGTCATTCCGGCCTGAGCCTGTCTCGCACTCTGAGTCGGGAAGCCGGAACCCAGGTTGTAAAAGATGGATTCCGGATAGCCCTCGTAGAACCTCGTGGCTTCCGGAATGACAGCAACTAGCTTATGAAAGTAGTATTTTTAGGAACATCTGAGGTTGGGTTGCCTACGTTGGAAGCCCTCGTACAACACCATCAAGTTGTGGGCGTTTTAACGAGCCCGGACGCGCCCGTGGGCCGCAAGCAAGTACTCACGCCTTCCCCCATTGCCGTGCGGGCGCAGGAACTTGGTTTGCATGTGCTCAAGCCGGAGAAGGTAAGAGGTAACTCAGAAGTGTTAGAAGAATTAGAAAAGTTGGGGGCAGATATATACGTAGTGGTTTCTTACGGGAAAATATTGCCAAAAGAACTCATTGACGCTCCCCCGCTAAAAACTCTCAATATCCACTTTTCCCTACTCCCTCAGTACCGCGGTGCTGCGCCCATTCAGGCCGCCCTTAAAAACGGTGAAACCGTTACCGGGACCACGATTTTTGTGCTTGACGAACTGTTGGATCACGGTCCCATTCTTGCTCAAGTAACCGAGCCCGTCCGTCCGGACGATACGTTTACAACGCTTGCTGGTCGTATGGCAAAGATATCCGCCGAGAAACTGATTGAAATTTTACCCGCATACCAGAATGGAGCACTCAAACCGAAAGAGCAGAATCACGAACTTGCTACCAAGGCACCAATGCTTAAAAAAGAAGACGGGAAAATAGACTGGTCCAAAACGGCGCAAGAAATTTACAACCAGTGGCGAGCTTATCAACCTTGGCCCGGTTTGTACACTACGTGGAACGGCAAACTGATAAAGATGCTTGAGTGTAAACCCATTTCCGTGCCACCAGAATCCCCTGTTCTTTTGCAAGAGAATGAGACTGCCCTGCCCGGTACAGTCTTACCAGGAGGTGTTATTGCGTGTGGATTGGGCACATATCTACAAATTGTCGTTTTGCAACTTGAAGGCAAACAAGCCACGAGTGTCGAGGCTTACTTACACGGAAATAAGTCTTTTGTCGGTGAAGTTCTCGCCTAATATTGCTAAGAAAAAAACAGTGCTAAAATTTAGCGCTGTTTTTTATTTACCAGCCTCCACCTCCGCCTCCGCCTCCGCCTCCGCCGCCGCCGGAAGACCCTCCTCCTCCGAACCCTGATGACGAGCCGGGCGGTGTGGAAGATGACGATATAGCGGTGGAGAAAGAGCTGCTAAATTCGTCGATAGTGCGGGCGCTAAAGTGCGCCCCGGTGTACCAGAGTGGCGTATAACCGTTGCCATTGCCCTCCGATGTAAGTTTTTTAAATACATCGGCAAACTGATCCGCCCACTTATGTTCGACGCCGAGGGCGAGGGCGAACGGTAATAATTTTTCAAACAGTTCCGGGGTGCGCTCCGGCGGGTTGTGAAAGTTCAGCCGGTCTTTTTCTGCCACAGACAAATATAACTTAAAACCCTCAATTTCCTCGTACAGTTTTTGGCCCGCGGGCGTCCGTTTTTTTAGTAAGTTGTAAAACAGTATGTCTATACAGAGGCAGACGAGAACGGCTAGTACAATGGCATATGTCGGCGCCTGAAGCGCTATCGCAGAAACCACTACAAATACGGAGAGCGTGAACCCAAATATAAAGTATTTGGTGTTATTTATAAAATAGTTACCGGTACCCAGTTCTTTGGTGAGCGCGGTGCGTTGTTTGCTTTGCGCACTCTGTAGTATTTTGTGCTCGGCATTGCTAAGTGTAACATTGTCCTTACCGGCAAACAGTTCTGCGTATAGCGCGCGTTCATCACTACTTGCGCCTTGGCCGGGCGTAGGTGTTTTACTGAGGACGTAGCGTTGGTCGTCGTGGGTAATGTGGATATACCCTTTTACCGCCAAAGCCAGCACCCCTGCGGTGAATGCGCTTACTCTATAACCCATTTTTTGAATGTAAAAAGTGCCTGCCGCGGAGAGATTTTGCGGTGGATCATATTGTGCAACAATAGTTCCTTTGGGCGGGTCTACTCCGTATTTTCGCCAGGTCCACACATAGTACGTCAACAGTACGAGAAGGAGTAATCCCGAAACCAAAATGCCGCTATTGTCTTTTAAAAACCATCGGACTTTTTGTAAGGTTGTCGGCTCAGTCACAAACCCTTTTGGCCAGCCGACGACTATAGTCAGCCCCTCGCCGGGGTTCAGGGGTTTTAAGGCTTTAAAATAAACCACGTTTTCCCGTACGGAGGAGGTCAGCTCTTGCGCTTTTGAGCCGGCTATTCCGGTGTAGCCGGTTGCTGTTATTGTGGACGAAGCGACGGCTATGGGTAATTTAACTTCCGCGGTCGCCTGCTCAATTTGGAAGGCCCAGCCGTTACCTGTAACGTTCCAATAGAGTTCGTCGTGGTTCTCGAAGAAACCCAATTCTCGGGTTACCGTGTAGGTAAATATGTAATTATGGATCCCGGGAGGGATAGTCACATTGGCGTCGCCGAAGTAGACTCGTTTCCCATTGTTTCGGTTCTCTACTCGGTAGGCCTCAGGAGCGCCGCCCCGCTCTACACTGAGGATTGTAAAATTTACACGCACTCTATTTCCGTAGCGATCCGCGTAGGAGGTAGGGAAATCTCGGTATATGCCGTGATTAATTTTCTCCCCGGTCGCGTATACAGTAACCCGTTCTTCTACCTTGAGTAGCCCATCTTCCCGAACGGCTAAGGTCGCAAAAAAACTGGTAATGCGCTCAGACGGCGGCGGTGTGTTCGTCTGTGCGTGCGCGTAACCGGTTATTAATAGCCCGTGTAAAAATATGAGCGCGAGAACGCGGAAGAAATTGCGCATAAGATTACTTCAAATATTTTTGTTTGTTCCGCAAATGCCGGTCATAGTCTTCGGCATAGTATACTTGACCGTTGGTTTGTTCGTGCAGGAAGTACAGGTAGTTAGTTTTTATGGGATGAAAAACCGCGTAGAGGCTGGAGTATGAGACATTGGCGATAGGGCCTGGAGGTAAGCCGGCGTACTTGTAGGTGTTGTAGGGTGAGTCTACTTTAGTTTGGTCAAGCGTAGGACTGGCGAGCCCGGCTTTGGTTACAAAATTTACCGTTGCATCGCTTTGCAGCGGCATGTTTTGGGCAAGTCGGTTTAAAAAAATCCCAACCACGGTGCGGCGCTCTTCCAGGAGTCGTTCAGAAGTGGCCGACTCCCCCACTCGGCCTGTTTCTTTTTCTACAATGGAGGCGAGCGTTACGAGTTCAAAAGCAGTCAAGCCGGGGGCAATGCGTTTGTTGTCGGTGTAGTGTTCGTATCCCGGCAAAAGATAATAACCGGCTTTTTTTGTAACACCCTCGTTTGCCTGACTAAATTTGGCAGTAAAGGTTTGGAGGAGGATAGCGAGTACTTCGGCCGGAGTAGCGGTGGCGGCAAAACGGTAGGTATCTGGGAATAGAAAGCCCTGCAGGTCTGCTTTTGCCGGTCTGTCTTCAAGTACTTCGTAGTCCCCGCTTTTTACCCGTAACTCCGCCGCACGATAGTCTGCCGCAGTGCCTAAGCGCAGTTTTTCCAGCGTAGCGTAGAACTCCTGATTGGTTCGGCCTTCAATAAGCGTGACTTTGGTTTCTTCAAATTTCTTTTGAGATGCGATGCGGTCTCGTTCACGCTGTGCGGCACGTTTCGCTCGGAAAGTAGAAACAAGGCTCCAGAACGTGAAGCCTATGGCGAAAAGGAGGGTAATGCTAATTCCGGCTTTTACTTTATTGTTCACTGCCGATGATGCTTATGTTTACGCGGCGTTTTCTGCTCCCGTCACATTCGACGAAAAGAATGCTTTGCCTGTCTCCTAAAACTACGGCCCCGGCAGCAATGGGCACAGTCTCGGAATTGCCCAGTAAAAACGCTTTTACATGCGCGTGGCCATTGCTTCGCTCGTTGGGGGTAACATTTTGGCGCAACTCAAAAATATCATGGTTATAGCTAATGTCCTGCGGAACTAATCGAAATACGGTACGCAAAATGTCTTGCAGGAGCAGTGGCTCAAAGTGGTTAAGTTTAATGCTG
>JAEUSE010000010.1 GCA_016788805.1 Candidatus Doudnabacteria bacterium | reverse complement strand
CAAAGTCCGGCCGTCGGCGTAACCATTCTAGTAGACACCCGGCGAGGCATAGTCCAGCCAGCTAAAGAACCAAACGCAAAAATCAGGAGCACTCCTCCTACCGCACGGGTAAGCACTACATGCCCCGTCACTAAAAAATTAGCCAACCAAGCGACTCCCAAGCCAAATGGAATAAAGACCAGCCCAAAACTGCCTGCAAACAAAACGGTCGCTAAAACCAAACGTCGGGGCTGGGTAAACGAGTAAGCAAAAAAGGCCGGCAACAACGCCGGCCCGCAGGCGGGCAGCACGCTCAGCCCGCCCGCTATAAATGCCGCAAAAAAACTAACCTGTACCATGCTATCGGGAACTAATGAGCCTGTTTGAATTCCAGAACCAACTCCTCAAAAAGCCTATTTTGCTAACGCCTCATCAATCTCTTTTTTGAACACATCGTAAGGCAGCGCCCCCACGACCAGCTTACCGTTAATCAGTACGGTGGGAGTACCCGACACCCCGGCAGTTCGGCCGAGCGCGGTTTCGTCCGCTACCGCTTGGGCATATTTTCCCGAATCCAAACACTGATTAAACCCGCTCGGGCTCGGCACAATTTTTCGGGCCATGGTTTTTAAACGCGCAATGGCGAACGTCCCTTGGTTTTCCCCGTTCTGACTGTCAAACAAAGTATCATGATATTCCCAAAACTTCCCTTGTTCACCGGCGCACTTGGCTGCTTGTGCCGCCCAGCGAGACTCGTCACCTAAAAAGGTAAAGTCCAAATAGACAAAGGAGGCTTTTCCGGTGTCTACATAGTCCTGCTTTATGCGAGTGTACACCTCTTGCTCAAACTTTCCGCAATAGGGGCACTGAAAGTCGGCAAACTCAACTATGGTAACTTTCGCCCCCGCATCTCCCAACCGAGGCGCATTCGCCGGTATGGTAATGTTCGCGTAGGTTGGCGGCGGCTTAGCCAGCGCGGGGCGGCCAAACTGAGCCAACCGCGCTTCCATTTGTCGACTTGCTTCCGCCTGCGCTTGGCTAATGCGCCTGTCTAAAACTAACGAATCGTAGTTGCTCAACCACACAAAACCAATCATTGCTATTACCGACACTACGGCTGAGTAATACGCAATCCGGGTCAACCGTTTATTGCTGGCCAGCAGTTCGGCGTTACTTAACTCAACCGCTTGCAGCTCTGGCTCTAAAGTTGGTTCAGCCGGTTCTATTTCTTCATGTATCAAACGTATTCTCATACTCGACAAGGCTTCTTTACATCAGGTCTCAAGTTTTTACTTGTACTCCTAAGTTTCAAATAAAAACGGAACCGGTGCGTTTGTTTAATAGCATCCTGAGCCAGAAGAACTTACACAGTAGCCCTACTGGACATGTTCTTGATTACGCTCCTATAACTCTACAACATACTATTGGTTACTGTATTTCTTGAATGGTCGGCGCGCCAATCGGTAACACCAAAATCTTTGGAGTTACTAACAAGTCGGTAGTTAAGCCATTCACGTAAGCCTTGTTCTGGACACGGAACGGCTTACCTCGCAACTCCGGCGCAGCCTGGGCTTTGGCGGTAAAAGTAATGGTCCAGGCCTCTTTGCCCAAGGCGGCCAAGCTATGGCCGGCTATCGGCTTCACAATGATTGCCAATCTACTATTGGCCGGATAGTACTTAATGTCCGACGTGCATTGCTTTACAGCGGAATCTTGGCAGGAAACGGCAATGTCAAACCCATCCAACGGGGTTGCGGTCACGCGGGCCGGGACTAAGTTCATAAGCACATCATCAACTGTTATTGGGGTGGTAATGTCTTTTTGTCCGCCGTTAACCAAATTTACGGCAAACTCCAATTTATCGCCTTCCACCAAGGGGGTGGCGTCACTAATGTTTGGATGCCTGTTGGGTCGCGGGTCTTGATCCTGCAAAGGGTTGTTATTCATGGCAATGCCACGAATTTTAATAATGTCTTTATTGGAAGGACTTAAGTCTGAATCGCACGGATAATCGGCCGCGATGGGTGACCCGTTTGCATCCACTCCGGACGAGTACTCTTGAGCGCCTGCATAGCTATATATCCTGTAACGGAACAATTTTTGCTGAACCGGAGGTGTAAACTCTAACCCGTATTTTCCGCCGGGTAAAGTATCCGCGGAACCCAACGGAACTTCAATAAAACGAATCCAATTCCCAATGTCGGAGTTGTAGTAGTATAAGCGGAAGCCATCAACGGCAGTACTCGGCGTGCCCCAGGTAATAAGCAAACGGCCGCACGAAACCACATACCCGGCATTCGTCCCGGTTGAGGTATTATAAATATCCGAACCCGGTCCACCGCCTCCGGGTGGCGGTCCCCCGCTACCCAAAATTGAAACCGCTACTATATCCTGAGCCTGTCCCCCGGGACCGGTACAAATAATGGCATAAATACGATTTGCTGTAACAGGGTTGCTTTGCACCGAACCGGCCGTAGCGGTGCTATTGGTCCAGCCGTCTTGCGCGTGACACTCAGTTGCATTCACGCTCACCCAGCTCAACGTAACGGTCTCACCGTTATTTACCACAACTGTTCCGTCGCTACCGTTAATTTTTAAATCCACGGTAGGTGGCTGGTTTACCGGACCACAGTCACTCACTACCACAAACGGCACTGAGGAAATGTTGTTTACAATGTTCGCGTCAGCCTGTCCGGACATGCTGGCAGTTACCACGTTAGTACCCGGACCGGCCGCGTCGGCACTGAGTACGATATTCATAGTCGCACTTTGTCCGGCGTTCACGCTTCCCACAGTCCACACTCGACTACCGCTGTTAAATTGACCCTGGGTCACGGTTGCGCTCAGGAAACTAACGGAGCCCGACCACGCATCCGCAACTTGCACGTTTGCGGCGTTGTCCGGTCCATTGTTAGTCAATAACACACTAAAACTCAATGTTCTACCGGGTTCCGCGCACAGCGCACTGGCAACTTTACTAATAGATAAATCGCTACCGGTTACCGGTAAGTCACGCACGTTTACAATTACACTGTCGGAAGCCTCTTCGCCGGCCGCGTTGCTACAGGTTACCGTAAATACCGTACTCGTCGGCAAGGGGCCGACCACTTGCCGACCGGACGTCGCAGAGCTCGTAGTCCAGACCGCGTGACACTCTACCGTGTCGCGGCTGGTCCACACGAGCGGGACTGAGGTGCCGATTAAAACAGTCACGGGGCCGTCGGTGGTGCTTCCGTCCGCATTTTCTATTTTCAAATCGACCGTAGGACTGCCAGCGGGCGGACATTTTTCGGTCAGTTGCATAACCTGCCGAGCCAACTCAACATTCCCATCCTGGGCAGCAACCAGCCTAATGACGGTACCCTGTTTTATCCAGGAACCCGTGGTTACGGTTCGACTCCCAAAGGCAGGCACGGCAAACAGTAACGTATCGTCAGACAAGCCGGCTGCTCCGTCAATTCTAACCTCCACGTATACATTCGCCGTAGCGGTTATAGTCGTAACACCTGTTGTACCGGGCGGACAATAGGTTGCAGGTGTAGCACTGAGTTCACCGGTCGGCTTATTTACTATAGTTATATCGGTCGAACCTAGGTTGCAATTGGTTGCTCCGTTTGGCGCTGTCCAACCGCTTCCATACACGCTTACAACACCCTTACGCACACCTTGCACCGTTGCGCTGGTGGCTAATGGGTTGGTAATTTTCGCAATCGCGGAGTCGCTGGACACAAAATCCCCGGCGGTCCAACCGTTCGGCGCGAACACTTGAGTTGTATCGTCTACTGCCACTACCGCGTCCGCCGCCACTACATAATCTCGGCCTACGTTTGGACACACCGCGACCGGCGGAGGACACTTAAGGGGTTTGGGTGAGCCGCCCAACAACGGATTGGTGCCGGCAGGATTGGTATTTATAGCATATATGTACACCATGTGATCCAAGCCGTCTTTGAACTCATTAGGTATGGGGCTAATGGAAAATCCATGATTCCCGGTAATTTGATAAGCATCGTTCACATCAGTGCGTAGTACGTCCGTAGTATAGACACCTACCAGAATACCACCTGCGCCGGCTGCGCCATCCCGATATATATGTACTTGAATTGAAGTACTCGGCGCGTCAGGGTCAAACGCCCAACCGCTTATGGCGGTACAATTGGCAGAGTCAAAACTCCCAAGCGGGGGTTTATCGTTCGGCGGCACAATCGTCTGTTTACCCGTGACCCGCACGGTGTCTAACAACGCACCTCGGCTGCCCATGCTGTAGTTATATAAATTAAAATCATAGTAGTCAGGTTGAGCGGTTATAAACCCGGCGGGACAACTGGCACCGCTGCAACTCAAACTACTCCCAAACAAGCTTTCAGGACCGCCGTTCAAAGACACAAAGACCAACGCACTGGTCACGTTTTGAGTCTCCCAGGTTACATTGCTCGTACACGTCGTCTGGTTCTGTAGAATAGTACAAGGGTTAGGGTCCGCATTAATCGAGCCGGAAGGCTTAGTCACCGCGACAGTAATAACCGTTGACCCCAAGCTACAACCGGTGGCGCCGTTCGCGGCAGTCCAGCCGCTACCGCCAATGCTCGATTGCCCGAGACTTACACCGCTCACCGTGCCGGTTCCGGTATTTAAGGAAGTGGCGACTGTTGCTACGCCGGTATTCGACGAACTAAAGATGCCGCCTGTCCAGCCCGTTGGAGCAAAAGCTGTAGTCGTTTGCCCAACTCGTATAACCGCATCCGCCAAAGCAACTGAATAAGCATTACTCGGAGGACACATAGGCGGTGCCGGACATCCAGGAATAGACTTAGGTGAACCACCAATCAGCACGTTCTGACCGGTCGGGTCGGTATTAAGGGCGTATATATAAACACTATGGGACAACCCGTCTTTAAACTGGTCAGGAATGGGAGTTATCACAAACCCGTGGTTACCGGTAATGTTATACGCGGTATTTACATCGGGCCTGGAAACACCGGCCGTGTACCCGCCGGCAAAAACCCCGCCGCCGCCGGCAGGTCCGTCCTTGTACACATGTACAGTTATAGATTGAGCCGGAGTATCTGGATCGAACGCCCAACCGGAAAATGCATCGCACGAAGCGGCTTCAAAGTTACCCGCCGGAGGCCTGTCTATCGGACCCGGGGGTGGCGGCGGTGGCCCGGGCGGCGGAGGTGTATTACCACCACCGCCGTAACACTGCCGTAAGGTTCCCGCGTGACCTTCAAACTCCGCGACGGTATTGGTATATACATAATTACCCAATATAGGCCCATCAAAATGGGCTGGACCGCCAGTAATTTGTTGCGGTGCGTTATGATCATTACCCCCGGTAGCCCATGTATCCCAACCGATAATTCTATTGGGATCGTATGGGTCATATATTGCCTGCTCGTGGCACTCAATGGTTGCCTCAACCGTGCCTCCGGGTTGCCCGGGAGACCAATTATGCGCGCTGACAGTGGATATAAAAAAACTGGCCCCTAACAAAGTAAGAATACCCGCACCTACTTTTAGATATCTGAACATAAATTATTTAACAGTCACCTCAATTAAAGAACCCGTACCTTTTGGCGTTGGATGAATGGAAACCGACATAAACTCTTTATCGTGCCGGGCCGCTAAAATATGTAAAGTCGGTTGGTCTACTTGGGTTACAATTTCCCAGCCATTCTTTGCAAAAAACTCGGCGTAAGTCGCTTTTACGTGATCCGGTGTTTCTACGCTTTCCCATTTACGAACAGACTGGGTCGCGCCCTGGTCGTTAGTAGTCTCAAAGTTATGTACGACCACCGAAGCTTTTGTGAGCGGTAAGTTAGCCGGAAACTTCTTTGGCAGCTCCGCGGTAGGCACCACGGTTTGAGTCGGCTCAGCCACCTTTTTGGAAAAGGGCAAGCTGGCGCGAAACTTAGGGAAAAAAGCGTAAAGGGCCACAAAGGCAACAACTAACACCGCTACCAGCGCGAGCAGCGGTTTTACTTTAGATGGAGGTTGTATTTCAGGCATGTGCGTTTAAAAAATAGCTTTGTATTTAGTATATCACACACAATAATCCAACAATGCCCCTAGCTAATAATCCAATTGTCAATCGGGTACTTGGTCAAATTTTCCACCCCGTCCGGAGTCACCACTACCACGTCTTCAATTCGAACTCCTCCATGTTCAGGATAATAGAGCCCTGGTTCAACCGTTACCACGTGGCCCACCTCCATCACTGAATTGTGGTTGCGATTCATAAAAGGCAGTTCGTGGATATCCAAACCCAAACCGTGTCCGGTACCATGTATAAAACCAGCATCGCCTACGTGGAAGCCTGCATCAAGAAACACCTGCTCCACCTGGTCGTGCACATCTAGGCTACTCATTCCTGTACGTATAATTTCAAACCCCTTTCTTTGTGCATCTGCCACCGCTTGATACATTTTCCGGACCTGTTCGCTTGGTTCGCCTTTCACATACGTCCGAGTCATGTCAGCATAATACCCGGACTTTTTATGCCGGGGAAAAATATCACACACAATGGTCGCATGCGGCCGGAGCGCGCCTTTACCTCGGTGGTGCGGAATGGCTGCGTGCGAACCACAGGAAACAACCATTTCTTCGTCATTGCTCATGCCAACATCAAGCAACGCCCGTTCGGCCTCAATCTTCAGAACTTCAGAAGTTAAGACCTCGCTTCTCCAGTGTATCTCGTCACCCACAATGCTCGACTCTTGTAGTACTTCTTCAATGCGCCTAAACGCTGCCTGCGCGCCTATAAGCGCCTCTCGAATATGGCCAACCTCTTGCTCGGTCTTTTGCAACCGTTCCGGGTACAGAGAATCTACTGCCTCTAGTTTGACACCTAACCGCCGCAGACCATCCGCCATAAATAACGGGAAATTGGCCGGCACCTGCAAACGCTCGTCGAATAAATTATATTTTTGTAAAATAACAAATCCACAACGTACTTCCACCCGTTCATCTGCAGACATACTTACTGCTTCTTCCCAAATAGGATTAGCCAACACCGCTTCAATATTTGGTTGTGTATTTTGGCTTTCAAACATACCAAACTCGCGATGGTCTAAAAAAACAAGCCGCTTACCATCCATATCCAGCACAAACGTAGGGTCCGCAACTTCAAAACCACCCACCGCATAGCGGAAAGTGCTGTCTTTGGAATTATTGTAAATTAATTTTGTCATGTACGTAGTGTAATAAATAACTATAAAAATGGGAAAGTGTGTTCCGCGGCTCGTCAGTGTCGAGCGCGCGGAACACGAGTTATTATGAAGCAGAACTTGTCGCTTAGTACTTTTCGCCGCGAAGGTACACCACGGCAAGCGGTGTATCTTGCAGGGCTTGCCAAAAAGCAGCCATAGCAGCTTGATCGCCAGCTAACACCAAAGGATTAGCGAAGTTGGTGCTGACCAACTGGCCAATAGCTGCATAATCGGTACCCTGAGCAAGAGTCAGACTAACTGGATCACTCACCTGGCCGTACCACCTCTGATACAGCGACAACCGAGCTTCTGCAATTTCAATCAATTTGCGAGGGGACCATCTGAGAAGTCCGGAAAAATTGTTCTTGTTTAGGCTGGACGCAGCGCCACCCTGAATGAGGGGCCAATTGTCATCTAACTTCGTTATGAACGGCGTTTGTAAGTTTGCGATTCCCATGGCGGCAAGCTGAAACGCCTGCTGACTATGTTCCAGCCTAGTCAGAAACTCACTACGGGTAATGCCGAGTTTGGCGCACGACTCGGTCGTCGCTTCGAAGTCGCCAATTGCGACAATAAAGCGGACATTAAGTCCCCACTTTTGACAAAACTTATCAAACTCTGGAAGTGCTGCGAGTACCCGACTAGCCACAAGACCAACGCCATCACGAAGACCTTTGAAAGTATACCGGCAGCTCACCGGATCCACTTCCCAATCTGGGCAGGTCGGCGAAAAAACGACCGATTCAACACCGGTCAGCGCAATGTCGAGCCATTTCGCAATAGCTTGAACTATAATTGCTGGCGGCGTATAACATAGTCGTTGCAGTATGAGTCCGAGCTCGATACCAGGTTGACCTAACTTAAAAAGCGGCTCCCAGCTCAAGTCGAACCCGGAGGGGTCAAACTTGAGCGTCTCGACTCCCATCGCGTGGGCGACAAGGCGCCGTAAACTCGGACGTCTACCATTAACAGTCGGATAGTTCTGAAATTGAATCACTGGCTTACCGTTGCGCACCTCAACGATGCGCCACGAGAAACCCGGCACTACCCGCTTAATAAGCTCATACGCTGCCAATCGAGAAGGCTGGCCGTCGCCTTTGGCGATAATGTCTTCCAAACCAAGGTACACAAGCACAAGCTTGTGCGCGAAATCAATTGCGGTAATTGCTGCTGTCTGCTTCACAGTTTCCTCCTGGAAAACTAGGATGTCCGGCAAGACATCAAATTTTGAATGTACATTCAGGCAGTGCCGCTACCCTATCAGTCCTATATGCGAGGTTTTGAGACTGATGCGGCATTATTTTACTAAACAACGCCACATTAGCCCCAAAAACAAAAAACCGCCTTGCGGCGGCAAACTTTAGCTCGTACGTATATTATTTACGCATTAGCCAAAATTACCGCCTTCTGAGTAAGAAGGAGGTTGAGGCTAATCGGCAAAATTGAATATACAAATTTCATTAAGAAAATAGTAATAAATATTTCATAGCTCGTCAAGGTCTGATTGTGCCTACCCCTGCACGATGTGGTTCTGGCTACTATCCCACCCCGGGGTTATAAACACGCAGGCACGACCTTTGCCCTCTAACATATATTTTTCCTGTGGAGTTACGCTCATCACATCACCAACCGTGAGACTTCCTTGTTCAGCTCCACATTGAAACCGAAAACTACCTTCTAAAACTAAAATAGTTTCCGTACAACGGTCATTATAAGAAAATCCGCTTGCCGGGTACCGACCGTCAATTTCCACCTGAGCTAGACTAAACGCATCTTCCTGCTTGGACGGATACAGACTACCCCTCGTTTCCCCCGGTATTGTAAACTCTTGCGCTTCTGCTTTTCTTAAAATCATACACACACGTTACTTACCAAAAGTATACCAAACTACCACAAAACAAAAAGCGGCGGGAGGATAACATCCTACCCGACGCTTTTGTAAGAAAACTGCATGCGCTACTCCTGACTGCCGCACAGCACCCGCCGCAAGTAGCCAAGCCCTTGCTCACGCACTGCCTCAGAAAGTTGAGGGATTTGTTTCGATTGTGCCGTTTTCAAAAAGAAAACCGAAATAACTAAAAGGAACGCCGCTGTGTCCGTATATTGCCCGGACTTTTGCGCCGCCTGCACTTCCAGCCTATTCAACAACCGATCGGCCATGCCTCGTAGGAGCATTTGCAATTCAGGTCTCATGTTTCCTCCGTACAAAAAAGAACACAAAATAAAAACCCCCGGCCCAAGGCCGGAGGCTGTTTCGTGTTCTGAACTAGACTAACACAACACCCCTCACCTTGCGCGCCGCAAGGTAATAATAATTTGCGCTACAAATTGTGTAACACACCGGTGTCGCATGCAAAGATAATAAACAATACCCGTAAAAATGTAAAGACGCTAGATTCATGGGCATCTTCCCGAATCTCAAACATACCGGAAAACGCACATCAAAGCTCATCAAGATATCCCCACTTTGCAAAATTATCATTTTTATAACATATGTTATAAAAATGATAATTTTGAAAAGGCTTTAAATAGTGTGCGTAAAAAAATAAACACGCTGCTAGCTTTCTTAAGGTGGAAAGAAAGCTACAAGCGCGGTTACGAAAAAAGTCCCTAAAATAGAAAACAGCCCCAGCACGAAGTTTTCATTTTTTGCAGATGTCACGTACACCTGCGAAAACTTTGTAGGGGTTGTTGTCGTTTTGCTGGAATAGTCCAGCGCTTTTTGCCTCCATTTAGGCATTAATCAGTTTACAAAACCTTTACAAAAAAGTTGTTTGTGGGTTACCACAATTTTTTTTGTTGGGGGATTTTGTAAGGTGCTGATATCTAATATAAACCCACTCTAAAAACAATGCAAGGGCAAAAATGAAAAAATAGGCAATATAGGCATATAAACCCTTAAATAAGCAACAAAAACGTATGGACGATATAAACAAAGCTTGATGTTCACCTTCCTAGCGATGCGCCACGAAGGTGACCATCGTGCACTTAAAAAGGCTGTGGAAAAACACATAAAAGCATGGGGTCTCAAACATTTGACAAAATAAATGTATAGGCGTATATTCTTCATAAAGTTGTTCTTTTACAAATTGCAATTGAGACATTGGCGACACTTAGCCACCAGAAACTAGTAATTATTATAAAAACGATTGCTGCTTTCCGGTGGGTAAGCTAGCTTAGCCCAACGGTGCAACGCCCCTTGAGTAAGGGCGCCAAGTAATTTCGCTACTCACTTTCAATTGACCTAAAACCGCTTCGTAAGACGAAGCACTTCTGCAAGTTTTTCGGAGCGGTTTCTCAACTTTTGAGGACAAGACAATGAAGACACATACCAATACGGCACTCGCGGTCACCGCGAACAACACTGGCCAATACGGCACCACCATGAAGGCGATCACCGCGAAGGCCAATTTCGACGATGTGGGCGGCGTGGTCAACATCACCGCCTAACGGAAGCGATCCGCTTCACCCCGTGAATACCCGAGGGTTCTGTTCCTCTAAAAACACGTGGGTGACCGTTCTGTCTCTCAATTGCATTCCATAAGGTTCGCAGCGCCACGCTGCAAAGTCTGCTTCGGGCCTCCGACGCACGATGGCGCTACATAGCGCTGCGAACCAAGTTCAACAAAAACAAAACAAACCAGTTTGCAGTTACGTAACTGATAAGGCCAATACGGTCGCCGAAAGACCAAAAAAGGCCGGGATTCTTATCCCAAATCCATACGGACTGTTACATTAACTGCAAACTGGTGAGTTTACACGGAGGAAATTTTTCGAGGATGTTCAAAAACATTCTCACAACCAACAACAAACCCCCACAACCGTTTTCTGAGACGAACGTGACGTCTCAAATACAAAGAAAACAATCGTGCTGGGGCTTGTTTTTGTTTTAAGGTCTTATCCCTCAAGTATTTTCCTAACCCGCTCGCATAAAGTGCGGGTCAACCACCAACGCCCACAACCAAGGAGCGACAACCAATGCTTTTAGTTCTTCTTTCACTGGTCATGACGTTCATGGCTAATAACACAACACCTCGTATGGTCGCGGGTAAATTTCCGTCCGGAATTCCTCGAGTACCTCCTCCCCCGACTCCTGCCCAGTCTCGCTGGGCAGTTTTGCCGGGCCGGATACGAATTCCAAAACACCCAGACGACAAGGAAGACAGCTAGCGGAAAAAAACGCGCGAACCTATTTGGATACCCAACCGAGCGATGAAGCCAGGGTATCCATTTTTTTATTTGCATGCACCTACATACCCCCCTTAGAAGCTGCTAGAAAAACCAAGGGGATTCCTTTGCACTCAGGGGGAGTCCTTTGGTAGCGGCTACCAAAGGACTCCCCTTGGTACGAGTATTTGATGGTATAATAGAGAGAGGAGAATTAAAGAGAATAAATATATGATGGTATTTTGGATAATTTTGGCGGTTATACTCGTAGCAGCCATTGCGCTCTACAACTCGCTCATCCGCTCCCGCAACCGGGTAGACGAAGCCTGGAGCGACATTGAGGTGCAGTTAAAACGCCGGTATGACCTTATCCCCAACTTGGTAGAAACCGTAAAAGGGTACGCCAAGCAAGAGTCTTCTGTGTTGGAAAACGTAACTCAAGCCCGAGCCGCGGCCATGGGTGCCGGCAACATGCAAGAAAAGCTTAAAGACGAAAACATTTTGTCCGGCACTTTAAAGTCCCTCTTTGCCGTAGCCGAAAGCTACCCGGACCTA
>JAEUSE010000109.1 GCA_016788805.1 Candidatus Doudnabacteria bacterium | reverse complement strand
ACGTTCCATAAATATACTAGCTTCTAGCTGTTAGCTTCCAGCTTACAGGCTTCAGAGAAGGGTTTCCCTAAAAGCTGTAAGCTAGGAGCCGTAAGCTTGATTTATACGGCTTGTCCGCTCTTGCGAGCAACTCGCTGCTTGTTGCCGTTTTCGAGCACCTTATAACCTAACCGAGTAGGTTTACCCGAGGAGGGATCGACTAGCTGCACCTTGGACGCATGCAGCGGACTCGGCATAGTTACCCGGCTCCCGGGTTGGCCCGCCTTCCGGCTCCGTTCAAAACGAGTATGCAAATTCACGTTTTCCACCACAACTTTATCTAAACCCGGGTGTACCGCGAGAATTTTACCGGTCTTTCCTCGGTCCTTACCGGAAAGCACCTTAACTGTATCGCCTTTCTTAATCTTCATAATATCAAGCTTTTAGCTGTTAGCTTCCGGCTTACAGGCTTCAGAGAAGGGTTTCCCTAAAAGCTGTAAGCTAGGAGCTGTAAGCTGTCTTAAATGACTTCAGGTGCTAAGGATACAATTTTCATATACCCCCGCTCGCGAAGCTCGCGAGCTACCGGACCAAAAATGCGACTACCCCTGGGATCTGTCGTGTCTTTGTTAACCAATACAATAGCATTTTCATCAAATCGGATATAGGAGCCATCTTCTCGGCGGACTTCTTTGCGGGTTCGAACAATTACCCCATATACTTTATCACCCTTCTTCACTTGACCACCGGGGGAAATCTGCCGCACGCTCCCAACGATTACATCACCAAGACGAGCAAATCGTTTGCCATTTTTTCCATTCACCGAAAACACGTTGACGATTTTAGCGCCGGTGTTATCCGCAACTTTAACGAGTGATCGTACTTGTAACATAAACTTAGCTTTTAGCTGTGAGCTTCCAGCTTACAGGCTTCAGAGAAGGGTTTCCCTAAAAGCTGTAAGCTAGGAGCTGTAAGCTGTCTTAGACTTTTTTAACAACAATAAAACGTTTGTCCTTACTAATCGGCTTGGTAGACTCAATAACAACCTGATCTCCGGCCTTATAAGCATTTTCTGCGCTATGCGCCTTGTACCGCTTAGTGACTGTATAGGCCTTATGGTATTTAGCGTGACGCTTGCGAGTTCGCACCTCCACCACCACGGTCTTATCCATTTTGTCGGATACCACCACACCGGTCAGAGGTTGTATTAACTTTTTCTGTACTGGTTCCATAAATATACTAGCTTCTAGCTGTTAGCTTCCAGCTTACAGGCTTCAGAGAATGGTTTCCCTAAAAGCTGTAAGCTAGGAGCTGTAAGCTATTATTTACTGGCTTTCATTTCAGCCAAAATAGTTAAAATACGCGCAATGTCTCGCTTTAATACCGAAACCGCTTTTACATTCTTCATCTGGTTCAAACGGAGCTTGACCCTACCCTCGTGCGCTTCATGCCTAGTTTTTGCCAACTCAGCCAATAAATCGGCTTCCGTTCTACCTCGTAGTTCTTTGACTTTCATACAATATAGCTTTTAGCTATTAGCTTCCAGCTTACAGGCTTCAGAGAAGGGTTTCCCTAAAAGCTGTAAGCTAGGAGCTGTAAGCTCTTCTATGCGGTGCGCTGCTTAATAATGAAAGTGGTCTTTACCGGTAACTTATGCATAGCGAGTCGCATAGCTTCTCGGGCCTGCGCTTCAGTTACTCCGTCCATTTCAAACAAAATTTTACCCCGTTTGATAACTGCCACAAAATGATCCACACCGCCTTTACCACCACCCATTACCGATTCGTTGCCATGGTTGGTAATTGGCTTGTCGGGAAACATCCGAATCCAAATCTTACCACCACGCTGGACACTCCTGGTCATGGCACGGCGAGCAGCTTCTATTTGCCTCGCGGTCACCCACCCGGACTCCTGAGACTTTAAAGCATACTGCCCAAAAGCAATAGTGCTTCCTGCCATGGCACTCCCATGAGTATGACCCCGGTGATGCTTTCGATGCTTAAGTTTTTTTGGTAATAACATAAGTGCTAATCAAAAAAAATTATGACAGTTTACCGTCGCGTGAATTTCTCATCACATCGCCCCGGTAAATCCAAACCTTTACGCCAATAGTCCCGTAGGTAGTAAAGGCGGTTGCCCGAGCAAAATCGACATCGGCGCGTAAAGTATGTAGAGGAATTTTTCCGGCAGATAAATGCTCGGTACGGGCAATCTCAGCGCCGTTCAAACGTCCGCCGATTGCAATTTTTACTCCCCGAGCACCGGCATTCATCACCTGCTCAATGGTTTGCTTCATCAATTTCCGAAACGCGACACGGCGTTCAAGCTGCTCAACAATACCGCTGGCCATAACTTGGGCCTGCAGATTGATGTCTCGAACTTCTTCAATGTTGATGCGAACATCAGTTTTCAGTTTAAGCTGGGAGACCAACTTCTTCTTCAAATCTTCAATCCCCGCGCCGCCCTTACCGATAATTAAACCGGGTTTAGTGGTTTTAATAATGACAATTAAAGCCCCGGCATTATTGCGTTCAATTTCTATGCGTACTAAACCGGCTCTGCGCAAAGACTTTTCTAAATACTCCCGAATTTGCACATCTTCGCGTAAGTACTGAGCAAAGTTGCTTGCGGAAAACCACTTGGACTTCCAAGTATCGGTTATCTGCAGACGTAGTGAAGTTGGATTAACTTTATGACCCATAATAATTAGCTTTTAGCTGTTAGCTTCCAGCTTATAGGCTTCAGAGAATGGTTTCCCTAAAAGCTATAAGCTATCAGCTGTAAGCTTGAATTTACTTACTACGGCGTTTGATAATTAACTTCTGACTAGATTTCTTCTTATCCCGAGTTCGCACACCGAGTGCATGCTTACCCCACGGAGTCTTTGGGTATTTCAAACCGACAGGATTCTGACCCTCTCCACCACCGTGAGGGTGATCTACCGGGTTCATAACTTTACCGCGCACCTGCGGACGCCAACCCATGTGACGCTTCCGACCGGCCTTCCCAATAACTACATTCATGAGATCCTGGTTGGACAACTGACCGACTGTCGCTGCGCACGTATCTTTCACCTTACGAATTTCACCGCTGGGCATTTTCAAGAGAGCGTTGCCCGCCTCAACTGTTTGCAAAATTGCATATGTGCCGGCGCTACGTGCTAGCTTGCCGCCGTTACCGGGAACGAGTTCAATGTCGTGAATAAAAGTGCCTACGGGAATAAACTTAATGAGTAAACGGTTGCCCGGCAAAATATCGGCTGTTTCGGAAAAAACTACGGTTTGGACGACTTGCAAACCTTGCGGAGCAAGAATGAACCGTTTTGCACCGTCACGATACGCCACCAAAGCAATAAACGCGCTTCGAGTTGGATCATATTCTATAGTCTGAACTTTGCCGGGAATACCTTTCCGATCAGCCCTGGAAAAATCCACCACGCGAATCTGCAAACGACTTCCACCGCCTCGATGTCGTACGGTAATTTTACCGCTGTTATTACGCCCGGCAGTAGTCGACTTAGAAATAAGCAGACTCTTCGGAGTTTTGCGGTTCTTCTTCAGCACGGAATAGTCGGTCACACTGGATATGCGCCTGCCTGCTGATGTCGGTTTGTAAATCTTTACTGCCATAGGAGTGGGAACTAGGTTCTAGGTGCTAGCTACTAGGTTCAAGAGAATTAAATTTCCCTGAAAGCTAGAAGCTAGTACCTAGAAGCTGATTTATGCTGCTTCTAAAATTTCCGGTTTCTTAGAGTCTGGGGTAAGTAACACAATTGCTTTCTTAAACTTCCGAGTTCGTCCGGCACTTCTACCGTACCTTCGAGTCTTGCCTTCCATTTGTACGGTGTTAATTCGGGCAATTTTAATACCATACACCGCTTCTAACTGCCTCTTCACTTGCAACTTAGTCGCTTTCGGGTCAACAGTAAATACAAATTGGTTCTTATTACTCAAAGCTACTGCCTTTTCGGACAGTCGGGGTTGGCGAATTACCATTCGCTCACCCGGTGTCAGTTTGGCTTCGGTTGCTTTTCTCGGATTGTTAGTGGAAGTTGCCATAAATATAATAGCTTCTTGAGCTTCTACAGCTTCTATAGCTCGTCAGCTTTCTAGATTTCCTAAAAAGCTCAGGCAGCTACGGAAGCTTGGGAAGCTACCTTTTTGCAGGTTCTTTGCGTACAAATGTTTTATCCAACACCGGTAAACTGTCTTGTAAAATTAATACGTCATCGTGCTTTAACACCTCAACCAAGTTTAACGTAGCAGCGGAAATAGCTCGCACATTGGGCAAATTTCGTATTGCCCGAGCTATACCTAAGCGACCGGACGGTAATACCACCAAATGC
>JAEUSE010000108.1 GCA_016788805.1 Candidatus Doudnabacteria bacterium | reverse complement strand
CAACTCCGAAACCGGCAACTCCGAAACCCGCGCCCGTTACTCCGCCGGCTCAAACTAGTGCTCCCGCGGTTGGGGTTGGGGCATGTAACGTGAACACGAACATTCCCGGTCGGGTAGAAATTCCTTCCATTGGGGTGAATGTACCCATTATTTGGACGAAGGACCCAAAGAACTTTGACACAGACTTAAAGAGTGGGGTAGTGCACTACCCGGGTACACCGTTACCCTGTGACGTCGGTCGGTCTTACATTTCCGGTCATTCCAGCAACTACTCCTGGGTGAAGGCTAACTACAACCAAGTATTTGCCAAGTTGAATCTACTGAAGCCGGGAGCCACCTTTAAAGTTACGGTGGTGGATATGAACGGAAAAGATATTCGGTTGCATTACGTAGTAACCAGCCAGAAAGAGTTTGCCGCCGACGACCAGGCGCAGTTCGCCAATACCGCGGTATCTGAAGTTGCCCTTTCTACCTGCTGGCCGCTCAACACCACCAAACGCCGCTTAGTCGCGTTTGCCAAACTGGATAGGATTGAGAAATAAGCCCAGAAGAACCAGAAGAGTTAGAAGAATTAGAAAAGACGGTTTTGTCATTCCGGATTCAACAAGTCCCGATGCCTTGATCGGGACGCGGAGAATCCGGAATCCAGATATTAAATAGTGGATCCCGGATATTTTTATAGAGTTACAAATATCCGGGATAACGAACCACTACTTTACAAATTTATAAAGATACTTTTGTGGCTACGTCTATGCGAAGTCGCAAGGGTTACCCTTTTGAAGCAAAAGGGTAACCCTTGCTCCCATGGACGCGCCCACAACAGCGCGATTTGGGGTCCCGCACCCGTCACTCATCGGTGCCGAGGCAAAGGAACTCTCATTTCTCTCAACTACCATGCGGTAGGCGAGACAAGTGGGGTTTGTAAAACAACCCCAAACTCACGCGCTCCGGCGCAACGCACATTACAAATTTTGACAGCAGCTCATGTTTACTGTCACTACCAACAAGGAGGGTAGAAATGAAATCGATTACTTCAAAGGTAATTTTGGCAGCCTTAGCTATGAGTTTGCTTGTGGTCATTTTGTTGGCCGCTGCAACAAGCGTCTATCCGCAAACGCCGAAATCGACGCCAACACCTAAACCCCGACCCAAGTTGAAACAGAAACCTCAGTTGCAGGTTGACCCGGCAGATGCCACGTTCTTCTGGCTCAAAACCGGATTGGATGGGGCCGCTCAAGGCCTCGTTGAAGAGGAATTTCGGGCAATTGCACAGCCGCAGTTTGGTGCGATCATTTTTATTCGGTCTGACGAAGAGCGTCAGAACTATCCGGATAAGTTTGTTAACGTGCTTAACCTGACTTCCACCCTCGACGGCGTTGGTGCTGAGCAAATTGACTCAACCGGTCGGGCAATTACGCAAGTCGTAATTGACGGCGGGTATCAAACTGTTCGTCCGCCAGGACGGGCCGGCGAAATTGCCGACATTGTCTTTCGTGACGGCAAGCAAAACTCCGGCGTTAACGGCAACAACTTCCGTCGCTACTACAGGACGGTGGTTAACTTACGGGCCGGCGAAAAAGGCGTGCTTACACCCCTCACTTTTTACTGGGGCGTTAAGTATGTGAGCCAGGCTCGGGGTGGTACAACCTGTGCCACCATTGACCGGTTCAGCGACGATTTCACAAAAATACAACATGCGACCATGGACGAACCTGTTCCGCTTGGCTGCATCGTTCAGGATGCGACCGATATGGGCATTAAGCGCGAAACCTTCCTGCGGGCTTTGCAAAAAGGGGGTGGTCGTTGGTTAGCCCAGGTAAAAACTGCGGCAGAACAGCGACAGTTTGCGGCTCAACAGCAACAAGAGCTTGCTGCGACAGAGGCTGCAAGGCCGAAACCGAGGCAAGCTCCCGTGCAAACTAACCCGGGTTGCAAAGGCGACCCGGTTTGTGAAGCTTTGGGGGCGAGTCCCATCTCCTCCCAGCCGGCTCCGCCCGCGCCGAAACCAACGCCGACTCCAGTTCAACCTTCAACCCCGCCGGCAAACGCGCCGGTGGAAAACGAACCTCAGTTTGGCCATACCGGCCGATCGGGTTTTGCCGGCTTCACCCCGACTACGGACGTGGGTGAGGGGAGCGAAGGTGCGCGGCGTGCACTCGGTTTCTTCTGTGTCGGATCGGGCGATGCCTGGTTCACACAACAGTGGAAACCCGGTTGGGCATTCCGCGTTAACGGGCCCATGATGACCAAAGCAATTACCGACTTTCAGTCGCAAAATAGCTTGGCCGTTAACGGTCAGCTGGACGTTCCTACGCGTCTGGTGTTAGACGGGATTTGGAAACAGAACCGCAAACTGTTTCCCGATATGGCTGTGTTGGCCACAAAGCCCTCGCCTTGCAAGGTCAAGTAGTTGTCATCCGTGCTGGTAAAGAAGTAATTTATCGAAACCCAAAAAGTCTCAAGAGTACGGCTAACCAACAGGTTAGTGCAGTTTCTTGGGACTTTTTGCATTATATGGCTTAAATAAGGTATATAAAATTAAACGATATATTGACCTTTTGTCAATAAAATGGTATAATGTAATTACGTTATTTTTAACGTTGTGTGCGGTAAGAAAAGCTTAAACATACTGTCATTCCGGCCTACGAGCCGGAATCCAGGCTCTTGAAAAGGATTCTTTAGTACTGGATTCCGGATAGCCCTTCCCGACTCCGAGTCGGTCTGGCTTCCGGAATGACAAGTCGATAAGGTTTTTTTACCGCTCACCTCATTTTTCGCGATTATACCAATCATAAAGCACTTTTTCCCAGAGGTGGGACCTTACAGCCGGGTAGTGGCTGGATATTAACGGTTCTTTGACAAACTCTGGGAGGAGACATGTCATATCAAGATAATTTGAAACGCATGAAAGCGCGTCGTGCTGCCGCAGAAAGCGGCGCTGGCGCAACCGCGACCCCCAAGGCCGCATCTACCAAGTCCAAAAAAGTGGCTGACGATGCCACTGAAGAAGTCAAAACCGGCCGTTCCTTTTTAGGCAAGGTTGGGGTCTTCTGCAAATGGGCTTCCATTCCAACCGCAATCGCACTAATCGTCTTTCTATACTTCTTTGTCCCCATGTGGCAGGAAGCAGGGCAAAAATTGGAGGGTAAAACCATCCAAGATTTGTTCCAAATGGAAAGCGCTGAAGCCGGCGTGGTCACACAGGATGGCAAGGTGCTCGCCGTACTTGGTGAGAAGAAGCCGGACTTTGTGCCTTACGAGAAGATAAACCAAAAGGCCAAGGACGCTTTGTTGGCGGTGGAAGATCGTAGCTTTTTCTCGTTTTGGCGACTGCTCGTTCCGTTTGATCCAATCGGTATTCTCCGAGCGGGGTATACGGACGTTAAGACCGGAGAAGTTCGTGCCGGCGGCAGTACCATCATCCAAATGTTGGCTCGGACGTTGTTCGTGGGCCGGGAAAAGACTCTCAAGCGTAAACTGCGTGAGCTGGCTTACAGCTACCAGTTGATTATCCGTTACAAGCGAGAAGACTTGCTGGCCGTGTTCATGAACCGTGCTGATTTTGGTGCGGTAAATGGACAAAAGGTGGTTGGGTTTATGGATGCTTCTCGAGCCTTCTACCGGGTCGAACTAGATCAGCTGACTCCGGACCAGTTGGCTACGGTGGTTGGTGTCCTGAACGCTACTACTGCGTTCAATCCGGTGTACCATCCGGCAGCAAGCAAGATTCGCCGTAACGTCGTATTGGCCGCTTGGGAAGACGCAGGTTTTATTTCCAGCACCGAGCGAGCTACGCTGGCCGGTCTGCCGGTGCAAGCAAACCCTCGAGATATCATCAAGAAGTACGGTGACTATCCAAATGCGGTGAAGGCCGCGTTGGCAGAACTTGAGGAGGTTGCTAAGCAACTCAAACAGCGGGGCATTGAACTGCCGCCGCAAGAAGAGCTGCGCATCGAAGTTACGTATGACAGCGTGGTCCTGGAAGCTTGGAGACAGGCGTTCCTGGATGAGGAGAAGAATCTTCCCGCCGGTACGAAGGCGGCTGGTGGGGTAATTGATTACCGAAACGGCGAAACGTTGGCCATGTTTGGCGGAACAGACTTTCTGAACCGCTTTACGAGTGCCCAACGCCAACCTGGCTCGGTGTTCAAACTTTTCGTCTACGCGCTTGCGCTGGCGAAGGGTAAAGTTACCCCTGACACCGTGTTTACGGACGAAGCTCGGGTATTCAAAAATCCGGGCAGCAAAGACTACGCGCCGGAAAACCACGACGGTTTTTCGGGGCAGCAGATGACGGTGGCGCAGGCGTTGGCTTCTTCCAATAACGTCATTGCCTGTGTGGTGGCTGAGCAGGTTG
>JAEUSE010000107.1 GCA_016788805.1 Candidatus Doudnabacteria bacterium | reverse complement strand
GGCGTTTTAAACATTAAAATTCGATAAGCATATGGACGGGAAAAAAGAAGGTGAGGCTTTAGATAATCTATTAACCAATAAGATGACTTACAAACTTTTATCCAGAGGGTTTGCGGTTATGGTGTTGGTGGTGATTGTCGGAGCTTTTGCTTCGCAACAATATAAAAAGCAACGAGCAGACTTAGGTTTGTCCGTAAATCAACCGACTGCCGAGCAAATTACCAATGGGACGCCTCCACCGGTGGCAGACGGGGTTCCGCCCACAGATCAGTCGCCGACCGAGCCTGGTGAGTATGACCGCTACCGAGACCAGCAATGCAAACAACGCTTGCCGGTGTTGGCAAGCAAATCGGGTTTGGTGACCTGGCAGGCCCCGGAGCGACTAAAGAGTTTGCATATTTTTGCCAACCGGCCGCAGGAAATACCGAGCGAGTTTATTAATTACTACACCGACGTAAACTATAAAGTCGGGACTATTATCGGCGGTAAGTACGCCGGCGGCGATATTATACTTGTGTTTGCCCAGCCGGATGGGCCGAGTGTGTCGTCTCAGTACCATGTAGTTCGCTTTCAAGGCGCGTACTACTATTTGGCCAAATATTCCGACCCCTTACCCGGAAAAGATGACAATGCTCAGTTTGCGATCAAGTTAGTCTCAGATCAGACTTTTGAGTTGGCAGACTTAAACTTACCCAAAACCATCCAGTCTACCGAGCCGAGCGTAAGCATGACCTACGCGGCTAACTATGGTTTTTTTAAGAACGGCTCGGACTTCTTCTGTTTAGATTATCGAGTTAAAGCGTTTTCCGATCCTGAAGTCGGCGATGTGTACACGGACCGTTTTTTAACAGCTGCGGAACAGCAGAAGGCTACCTACCGGCCCCAGTATGGGTTTTACATTCAGTCGCCTAACGGCTTGTCTCATACGTACACGTTCCCCATTCCGTTTGTGGGCAAAGACAGCGTTCCCGTGGTTACTTGGACAAACGGCAAAGCAAATACCCGCGAGTACGGGTACCAAAGCGTCGGGGGCTGCGGCGTGAATAATTTTGTGGATAATGCCGAGGTGGCGCTTACCGATTTGACTCAAGCCGGGACTACGTTTACAGGCCAACCGATTTACGAGTATAAAAGTGCCAAAGCTGACGAGTTACAGCTTAAGTACGACAGTATGTATGTGGCCGAGGGCCAAACAAAAATTAGTTACGCAAACTTTATAGCCGGGCATCCAATATTTTTCTGGAAAGATCCGTTCGGACGGCTCATCCGCTTTAGTGACAAAAAATATCAACCTTTAGCGGAGTGCGGGAAGCCGGTAATTTATTTGTATCCACCTAAACCACAAAAAGTCCATGTGAGGGTTACCCCGCAAGGCGGCATGAGTGTGTCAGACCCGGCTTACGGGTCCGGTTGGAATGTACTGGCCACTCCCGAAAGTAGACTTACCAACCTAGCGGACGGTAAAACCTACCCTTATTTGTTTTGGGAGGGGAGGGGTGGTATGTATACTACACCAACGCAAGGGTTTTCGGTTAAACGCGAAGACATCCATCAGTTTTTAATTGACAAGTTACACGCCCTTGGGCTCAACACCCAGGAAACAGCAGATTTTATAGAGTTTTGGGAACCGAAGATGCAGGCCGCGCCCTATTACTTTGTAACCTTCATGGGTAACGATGTTATGGATGCTCTGGCTCCACTGAGCGTGACTCCTAAACCAGACACCGTCATCCGCGTGCTGATGGATTTTACACCGTTACAGCAACCGGCTCAGGTTAAGGGTTATACTATCCGGACCCCTATCCGCAAAGGCTTTACTGTAGTGGAGTGGGGTGGAGTATTACGCTAGTCCTAGTAATTAGTAAAAAGTAATAAGCAAATTAAAACTCCTTGTTCAAATTTGAACAAGGAGTTTATTTTTTTCTACTTACTAATTACTCATTACTCTTCTAACACTCTACGTTGTAGCTATCGGCTTTGTGCTTAATGAGCTTCCAGTGTGAGCCGTCTTCCTTTATGCCATTCCAGACATTAAAGGTAGGGCTGAGCAATACATCGTACGCGGTAGGGATGTTTTTTGCTTTTGCCGACTTAAGCGCGTCTAAGGCATTGGCCAAAGCCGCGTTTAGTTTAAGCGGTTGCAGCTGGTCTGATTGTAGTGTGGACATTTACATGGTTTGGTGGCTGTCTCAATAACCAATTTCATCCGTACGGCCTTTTATTCACTATAGTATATACTTAATATTTTGTCAAGTGTATAGGAAATACTCTATTTTTTATTAGTTTTATCGTCCACAGTGCCGCCTCGAGGGGAAACGGGTGGAGGGTTGAAGAAGGTTTTAAACTTTACTGTATCGGTGCTCTCCAAAATACCAAAATGGACTGCGGTGGCGGAAAGGGTATGTTGGCCGTTAGGTAGCATGTCGTGCACCGTGTATAAGAACGGGGCCTCCATGAGCGTGGCGAGTGGTTTTCCGTCTAACGTAAGTTTTACCACCGTGTCGTCTGTACTCGTGCCGGTATAGACTTTTATGTCGAACGGGGTGTTAAGTACGGTTTTGCCGGCCCACGGTTCGAGTATGGCAGTTGCTTCTTCATTGCCGTCAATGACTGCGCCAAAGTTTGGCTTGGCTGTTCCGGTCGTTGATTTTTTTGGTTTTATCGCGGGGAGTTGGAAGTCTTCGTACGGAATAGCGTAGCTGGCAAACACCTCTAGTTTGCCTGACTTGGCTTTGCCTTTTACCACTTTACCGGTACTGGGGTTAATTGCGAGCCTGGTAATGCCATCGGGTTCGGCAAACTCTTCCGCGGGTGTACCTTTTAAGGCTGCCTCCATAAATGCGCGCCAAAGTGGTGCCGCGGTAACAACACCGTCTGCGCCGGCGTGCATGAGCGTACCGTCGTTATTACCGGTCCATACACCTACGGCAAGTGAGGGGGTGTAGCCCACCGTAAATCCGTCCCGCCAGTTTTGGGTAGTTCCGGTTTTGGCCGCAACTTTTCGATCCGGCAGAGTAAGCGGGTTATTTTTTCCGAAAATATAACTGCGAGCGTCGTTGTCGGTCATAATGTCGATAAGCTCATACGCGGCCTGGGGGTTTATAACCTGACGTTGTTCCGGGCTATTTTGTAGGATTAACTTACCGGCACCGTCAACAATTTCTGCAATACCGTTTGCACTATTGCGTTTACCCAAATTGGCAAAGGTAGCAAAGCCGTTAGTGTGTTCGAGAAGGGTTATTTCACAACCACCAAGAGCCAAAGCGAGTCCGCAGTTTTTTAACGGCGCGGTTATGCCTAGGTCTCGAAGTGTCTGGACCACCGGTTCAATACCAATTTGAGAAAGGGTGTTAACCGCGGCAATGTTTAGGCTTCCCGCAAGGGCTTTACGGATTGGTATACGGCCGAATTGTTGCCCGGTGTAGTTGCGTGGAATATAAGCCGGGCTGCCGGGTGCGCTAAAGTTTTTAGATACATCGGATATAATAGTTGCCGGGCTATACCGAAAGTCCGGACCAAAGGCAGTGACGTAGACATATGGTTTAAAACTACTACCTACCTGTCTAAGGCTGGTGGCCACGTTGGTGTTTGGATCGAACAGGCAATTTTTTCCCGGCGTGCACCCCGTCGGCTCGGGTGTGCCGTAGTAGTTTTTGCCTCCCACCAAAGCTAGTAGGGCACCTGTTCGAGGGTCTATTGCCACAAGACTTGCATTGTAGGCACGGTAGTTCTTTTTATTTTTTTCAGCAAATTCTTGGACAGTACTCTCCGCCAGCTTTTGTAGGTTTAAGTCTAAGGTGGTTTGGACTCGGAACCCTTTACTGTATACCGCGTCTGCTCCGTATTGTTGTATAAGTTGCTGCTTTATCCAGAGGGAAAAATACGGCGCGATAATTATATCTTTTGGGGTGATGAAAGTGACTTTTTCACGGATTGCTTTAGTGTATTCTGCATCGTCCAGGTAGCCTAAGTCGTGCATGGTTTGCAAAATAAACTGTTGCCGGTCTTCCAGGGTTGTTTCATTGTTCCCACCTGGGCGTAGCAGTGTAGGGGCTTTTGGGATTGCCGCCAAATAGGCGCTCTCGGCCGCGCTTAAATCGTGGGAAGACTTACCGAAATAACTCATTGAAGCCGCTTCAATGCCGGCGCTGTTTCGACCAAAATCTATTTGATTTATGTAACTTTCAAGAATTTTATCTTTCGAAAGTTGTTTTTCTATCTCTACAGACCAAATTGCTTCGGCTATTTTTCGGTAGATAGATTTTCCCGGAGTTAAAATAACATTTTTAACCAGCTGTTGAGTAATGGTGCTGCCGCCGGAGAGCTGGTTTGGAAAGAGTGTATTTTGAATGTACGCGCGGAGAATGGCA
>JAEUSE010000106.1 GCA_016788805.1 Candidatus Doudnabacteria bacterium | reverse complement strand
GCCCGGAAAGTGTTGTGAGCGGCAAAATTCAAGAGGTAACCCCAGACGATTTGAACATGCCAAAAGCTCTGGCAATACTGTGGGAGGCGCTTTCTAATAATGAACTGTCCGACTCCGACAAGTCTGCCCTACTTATGGACATTGATAGCGCGTTAGGACTAGGAATTGAGAGCCGACCGCCAGTTAACGCTTCACCGATTCCAGAAGAAATAAAAAACCTCGCTACTTTGCGAGATGCAGCCCGAGCGAATAAGGACTTTGCAAAGTCCGACGCACTCCGCCTAGAGATTGAAAACGCAGGCTACGAAGTATCAGACACCAAAGACGGCACACAACTCAAATTACGATAAACCATACGACAAAGGACCAGCATGCGACTGATGAACCGAAGTTTCTTTCTCCACTGCGCCCTTCTTGTACTTGATTTTAACACTGCCCTTGCTGGCAGTAATAACTTTGACCACACCATAACCGGCTATGGTGTAACTCCGCCCAACTTTTGGAAGCTTAACCCTTTCAACATTCTGCATACTTTTTACACGTTGCTTTTCGCGGGCTGCCCTGCCTACATGACGCAGGGCCTCTCGATCGTTCCAGGTTTCGTTTTGGTTTCTTGGCATTTGTATTTTCCTGTGTAAATTTGTGTTTTAATTTTTCCGCGGTCGCCGCGGAGTTGGGTGCTATCGCCATTTTGGCTCAAATGAACAAAATGACATATTACCATAGTTAAAAAACGCCCTTTTGTCAATAAAAGAAAAACGTGGAAAGCAATATTGTTCTATAAATCATCCCGGCTTCCGGGCAGTGATCCATGTTGATAAGCCAAAAAACCTAGTTCCCGGGTTGCGCAAAGACTTGATCGAAATGACGGAAACACTAGGGAATTTTTATTTCGCTGGCCGCGCACAAAGAGACATGTACACAAATAAGTCACAATTTATATACATGCAACCAAAAATATTAGTAATTTGTAAGCATTGTCGCATGGTGGCAGTATGATACAATCCATATACAAAGCCAGGACTACTATTGAGAAAACCGATATGGACAAAGTCACCGTTGCCGCGTTGGATAAGCTCCCCCCACAAAACCTAGAGGCCGAAGCCTCGGTTTTGGGGTCTTTGTTGTTGGACAAAGACGCCATTATTCGCGTTGCGGATATCATTATTACCGAAGACTTTTACGATTCTCGTCATAAAGTAATATATGGCGCCATACTCGAACTTTTTGAAAAAAGTGTCTCTATCGACATCTTAACGCTCGGTAACTTACTCGAAGAAAGTAAGCTACTTGAACGCGCCGGTGGCCACGCCTACATTTCGAGCCTGGTAAACGCTGTCCCAACCGCTGCACACGTTGTGCACTACGCCAACATTGTCCGGAAAAAGGGCACACTCCGTCGGCTTATAGACAGCGCAACCGACATTACTCGCCTCGCCTACAAGGAGGAGGGTGAGGTGGAAGATATTTTAGACGTAGCCGAACAGCGCCTGTTTGGTGTGTCGCAGAAACATCTCAAACAAAACTTCGTGCAAATTAATACAATTTTACACGAGACTTTTGAGCGTATAGACGAGCTGCACAAAGACAGCGGCAAACTTCGTGGTATTCCCAGCGGGTTCATAGACCTCGATAAAATATTGGGCGGCTTACAGAAGTCGGACTTAGTTATCCTTGCGGCACGTCCGTCCATGGGTAAAACATCTTTGGCTTTGGATATTATTCGCCATGTAGGCGTTGAAGAACGCAAACCGGTTGCTATATTCTCTCTCGAAATGAGTAAAGACCAGCTAGTGGACCGCTTACTCAGTGCTCAGAGTGGGGTAAATTTGTTTAAAATTCGTTCCGGACAACTGAACGACAACGACTTTGAACTACTCGGTGAGGCTATGGGCGCGCTTTCCGAAGCACCTATATACATAGACGACGCCTCGGGCGCCAACATTATGGAAGTCCGTACCAAGGCCCGCCGCCTACAAACAGAGCACGGCATTAGCTTATTGGTTATTGACTACTTACAGCTTATGCAGGGTCGCAGTTCCAGCGGCTCAGACAACCGCGTCCAAGAAGTCAGCGAAATATCTAGGAACTTAAAAATACTTGCTCGCGAACTCAACGTACCGGTTCTCGCGCTTTCTCAGTTGTCCCGTGGTGTAGAAAACCGGCCCGATAAAGTACCACAACTGTCCGACTTGCGTGAATCAGGGTCCATCGAACAGGATGCTGACGTGGTAATGTTTATCTACCGTGAAGACATGTATAAAGGCAGAGAGTCTCGCCGGCCAAATGTGGCTGAGATACACATTAAAAAACATCGTAACGGACCCGTGGGTGAAATCGACCTTTACTTTGACGGAGAAAAAGCCAGTTTTAAAAACTTAGACCGGACATTTAACATGAGCCCGCAAGCAGTCATGCAAACCATGAACAATGCAGAGGAAAGTGCTTAGTACCTAGTACTTAGTGCATAGTAAAATAAGATATGATTGCAAAGACATTCAAAGAATTGATAGTCTGGCAAAAAGGCATGAATTTGGTTAAAGAAGTCTATATAGTTACCAACACACTACCAAAGTCCGAGACGTATGTTTTAACTTCACAAATATTGCGTGCGGTAATTTCTATACCTTCGAATATTGCAGAAGGATTCAAAAGAAACGGACATGCAGAATTTCGTCAATTCCTTAAAATCGCTAACGCTTCAGCAGCCGAAGTAGAAACATAGCTACTCATCATAAAAGAGATTTATCCAACAACTAATATTGAAATTGCGCTAAGTCTAAACACAGAAATTCAGAAAATGCTCAATAAGTTAATATCCGGTATTCACTCAGCACTAGGAACTAATAACTATTCCAATGACAAACTTACCAAGCTCGCTTCAACGCGCAATTAACGAATTTGCCAAGTTACCCGGCATTGGCCCTCGTTCCGCTCAGCGGTTAGTGTTTTACATGCTCAAACGAGACGCAGTGGAGCTGGACGCGTTCTCGCAGGCTGTAGAGAAGCTCAAAGAAGGCGTAGTTTTCTGCTCCTCCTGTCACATTATGACCGATGTCGACCCGTGTCCGACTTGTTCCAACCCCCGTCGCGATCAAAGTTTAGTGTGTGTAGTGGAAGAGTCTATGGATGCCATCGCCATCGACAAGCCCGGTAGTTTTACCGGGGTTTTCCATGTACTCGGCGGCGTACTTAATCCGATGGAAGGAATTGGGCCTGACAAACTTAAAATCGCTTCGCTGGAATCACGAATTAAGAATCACGAATTAGGAATTAAGGAAGTTATCATAGCAACCAATCCGACTCTTGAAGGCGAGACTACGGCCATGCATGTGTCCCGGGTACTTAAAAACCAGTTCCCGGAGCTCAAACTTACCCGTATTGCCCGGGGTCTGCCGATGGGCGGAGACTTAGAGTATGCGGATGAAATTACGTTATCAAGAGCAATGGAAGGAAGAAGAGATTACTAAGCGTAATTCTGAATGTCTAATTTCTAACTAGTAGCGCGAATAGCCTATTCTCGTAGGCAAAAGAAAGCTCAATTCAGATATTCGTAATGAGAAATTCAGCATTTTAAAAGACTCCTCTCGGAGTCTTTTAATTTATACTTTGGTAATTTCTACTTCGGTGTAAGCTTGGCGGTGGCCGATTTTACGGCGATATTTAGACTTAGCCTTGTATTTCAGTACCTCTATTTTGCGTCCGCGACCTTGCTTCGTTATTATCGCTTCTACGGTTGCGCCTGCAATATATGGTTTGCCAACTTTGTATGCGGTACCCTCTGCAATGAAGAGCACTTTGTCAAAAGTGAGCTTGTCGCCTTTTACGCCGGCCAACTTTTCTACCTGAATTTTATCACCCTTGGCGGCTAAATACTGCTTACCGCCGGTCTCAAATACTACGTTCATGGAAGTCAGAATTATGTCGCCTCGTCGGCGACCCGCTTATGGGGCGGGAATCAATAATAAGTAATGACAAGAAAACTCATCAAATAACTTGTGTCAGTGTAACAAAAACCCTTATATTAGTCAACTTTTACCAAACTAGCCTTATGCTTGGTATAAACCCGAGTCAGAACGCCTAAAATACCAATCATGAGGCCAATCAGTAAAAAAAGAGCCACGAGTTTACCCAGACTTTGCAAAAAGACCGCAATAAATCCAAAAGCTGCCGAGACTCCGTACAAAAATACGACCGCCTGTTTTTGGGTCATGCCGGCATCGAGAAGTAAAAAGTGCAGGTGGCGGCGGTCGGCGGTAAACGGGCTCTGTCCTTGCCAAAGCCTTCGTATAATTGCCCAGGCAACGTCCAGAATGGGTATGCCCATCACCAGAACGGCAGTAGCAATTTTTGCGCCGCTTAAAACGGACAGTACCGCCAAGAAGAAACCGACAAACGTACTCCCTCCCTCCCCCAAAAAAATGGAGGCGGGATTAAAGGCGTAAACT
>JAEUSE010000105.1:261-4450 GCA_016788805.1 Candidatus Doudnabacteria bacterium | reverse complement strand
AAGTGTTCCAGTTTTTTCCCGAACTTCGTAAAAAACGCAAAGCTAAATCCGGCACGCTGTCCGGTGGCCAGCAACAAATGTTAGCGCTCGGTCGCGGGCTTATGTGCGAACCGGAAGTGCTACTGCTCGACGAGCCTTCGCTCGGCTTAGCGCCAAAAATTGTAAGTGAGGTGTTTGCGAAAATAAAAGAAATAAACCGGCAAAAAGGCACGGCCGTCATGATAGTCGAACACAATCTGAAGTCGTTACTCGAAGTAGTCGACCGGGCATATGTCTTAGATAAGGGCGCCTTGGTTTTAGAAGAGACAGCGGAGAACTTAAAGAAAGGGACTGCGTTAGAACATATACTGCTTGGCAGACTATAAAACGCAACCCAAGGGGAGTCCTTGGGTTACCCAAGGACTCCCCTTGGGTAACGCTAAACGAACAAAGGGCATTGCAACGTTCAAATTGCAATGCCCTTTTGTTGTGTCTTCCGTAGCGCCTCCATCGCTACGGTCTAGACCTCCTTAATTGGGTTAAAGGCACGACCCCCAATCGCGCCTTCATGACTTTCCATAATCTTCAATACCTGCTCGTTGAATTCCTGTGCTTCTTCAAGCGAAAGCTTGGTGAAGAACTCGTACCAAGCTCTCTCGGTTGCCCAAGGTACAACGAGCGTGTCTCGCTGGCTACCAAAGTGCTTCCACCATTGGTGTTTTGTAATTGACTTTCGAGCCGTGGCAGCAAGCGTCTGCGCGTACTTGTAGCTGTAGAACACCTCGCTGCACGACGCGCCGTGGTTGACCCAGAAGAAGTCTGACTCAACCATGTTGATTTGCTTTTTTAGCGTGATAAGCGACTGTGAAATAAAATCCACAGTCCTCTCGCAAGATTCGCGGCTTTCTCCCGGGCTGCCGAAGATAACCGAGTAATGCAAGAACGCCCCCGCACTACGGATGTTCAGCAGCGCCTGCTCGTTTTCTGTTAGCCTGGACCCGAGGCCTTTGGTGGAAGATTTGACTATGCCATTGGCGAGTATGCCAGCATCGCCGGAATCCATGCCAATGTTTAGCTCAAGTTGCCCTGCCATTTTGAGCCATCTATCTAAGAGCTGAGGGTTAGTAGCTATACCCTGCGCCCGGGTATAGATGGTTAAGGCGGGAAAGGTCGCGCCTATCTCCTCAAGTTCGTTGATGGCCGGCCCCATTTCACCGATAGAGTCGGTGGTGTTGTAGAATTTGTTAATTCCAAATTCGTAGTACTTTTGGAGCAGGCGCACCAGATGTTCCCGTATTGGAACTCGAATGTCGCCCACCCCGTTAATACTACAGTAGATACACGCTTCCACACCTTGTGTTCGCGTACAACCTTGCGCAAGCAAGATGGTGGAATTTCGAACTTGAAAGTCGTGCTTATGCCCGTACACCTGCTGAGCACGTGTCCAACAGGTCTCCCAGTATTCCGGTGGAAACAGAGAGAAGTCCGGTACAATAAACCCGTCCATTGCGTCGTACTCACCGGTTGCTTTTTGAGTCTTACGACCCTTTAGCTCCACGGTGAGTTGCTTGTTTTGGTTCGAATGCTGAACACCCCCAGGTCGTGTTTTGAACTCGGGGATATTCAACTCGTTGACGTTGCGTCCGTTAAACTCAGTCAAAAACTGTTTCCAGCTGTTGAGTGAGTTGGACGTGAAAATTCCATCGAACGGTTTGCCGGGGAGCGCAAGCAATTGATTGCAGCGGAATATGGCTGCGTCGTTACCGGCTACCACGGCAGCAGCGCCGAGGAGCTTTGCCTGGTACGCGAGCTGCACACCGCGCTCTATGCCGGTTATAACCAGCGAGAAACCGACAATGTCGCCGCTGCGAACCAGCTTGGTTATGTCGCACTTGCCCTGTACCAGTTCGTCGTGCAATACAACTTCGTGTCCGAGAAGTCGAGCTGCCGTACCTATGTACAGTAAGCCCAGGTGCGCGTGACACCTAACGCTGAGCGGCAGGTTTTCCAGGCTCTCGACGTTAATGATAACTACTCGGTATTTTTTCTGCATTGACTGCAGGGCACCAAGCAGCATCGCTTGCGCGTAGAGCGTCTCTGACTTCCTGAACAGTTTAGTGGGTTTCAGGTGAAAATCATATTTTTTCTTCGCCGGCCATTTGTGGGGTTTTTTGGACTCCGCAATAATTTTTTCACGCTCTTCAATGCCGAGCGTGAAGACCCAGTTATCGTATACGCCGATGAACCTATAGTCATCGAACGTTTTTTCATTTTCGTTGAATTTAACCTTGTCTCCCTCGTAGGCAAGGTCATACGGTAGCACATACCGTATTTTAACTTCTGTGGCCCCAATAATCAGTGAGGCACACATACACACAACTACGAACGTGCGAAAAATTTGGTGTAACTTCATTGTGCGCCCCCTCCCGAAGGCAGCTTTTTGGTGATGTGATTATGGGTTTATGTTAAAGAACTTCGCAAAGTATACAATAAATGAGCATAAAAAGCAAGGTTTTTTGCAGGGGTAAAATAGGAGCGTTACGCTTGTCTCGGAATATCGCCTGTATACTATGAATATGAGGAGTTACTGGAAATATTTTTTTAAGTATTACGGTGTGTACGCAATTTTGACTGTGGCAGCCGTGCTTAGGCTATTAGTAGTGCAATATGCCGACTATGCTAGTTTTCCGGAGCAGTGGCGCGATTTTCACATGGTAAGCGGCATAGCGCACGGCACCTTTTTCCCCCAGTTGGGGCCGCCGTCTATGGTGGGTGGGTTCCATTTTTCACCTCACTACTATTACCTCATGGTGCCGCTGTTTGTGCTGAGCGGTTTTCATCCTGTGGGTTTACTCCTAACCGGAGTAGCAGTATCAACACTTTCGGTGTATGTGTTGTATAGACTGTTGCTGTTGTGGAGTAATAACGCATCTTTGGCACTCACCGGTGCGTTGCTGTCTGCGGTTTCTGCGTATAGTCTGCACTTAGTTTCGTACACTTCTAACCCCAACTTTTTGCCGCTATTTGTGTTGTGGTTTTTGTATTGTCTGACCAAAATTTTGCAGGGTTCTACCCAATGGTTCGACTATGCACAGATGGGCTTGGCTTTTGCCCTGGCATCTTGCTTGCATACTACCGCGACGCTGGAGCTGCCGGTTATCGCATTATTGGGAGTGGCGCTCACTCGACCTACACTGAGGTTCAGGTTGTGGTGTATTGCCGGTGCTGCAGCTTTTGTAGTGTACGCGCCTTACCTATATTACGAACTTACGCATGGATTTAGTAATACTGTCCGTTTGTTCGGTCTCGGTGCTTCGGCGCTTCATGGAGGGCAGAACTCTTTGAATGCACATATGCTCTGGAACTTTTGGGAGGGGACTCTTACTCCGTTTAACTATTGGTATGGCTATACCGCTATTTCTCCGAACTGGCTGTATTGGCTGGTGACAGCGTGTATGGCCTTGGCAGCAGTTTGTTTTTTGGCCGCGCTGCGAAGTAGGCAGAGTTTTGATAAGCGAGTAACGCGTTTTTCTAAGGCCGGTACCGTGTTGCTGTGGTCTTGGATATGTGTTGCGTCTATTACGCTGTTGTCGTACACCCGAGGACCGCATGACCACTATATAATTATTCTTTGGCCGGCTCCTCTTATAGTGCTTACATGGGCGGTGTTTTGGTTTAAAGAGCGATTTGGGGTGTTTAAACCAGTGTTATTTTTGTTGCTAGTCACGGCGCTTTTGCAAATATATTCTTTTACCCACGTGCGGCATCAGCCCTGGCGGGATTTTCTAGCGACTTACGAAGCGAACTATAAAAACCGACCCGACGTAAGTGAAATTGGTGCTGTGTGGTAGGACCAATCATCTGCTCCTCCCCCTTTCCAAGGGGGGGCCAGAGGGGGTGGGGTCTCAGATTCACCCCTCCGAGCCTTCCTTAGGAAAGGAGAGGAAAAAGACCTTTTGAAAAGTGATATTATATATGCATGGACACGGAGAAGAAGCTAGCAGACCAAGTTCAAGTTATAAGTGAACTGGCCAAGGAAAATAAAAATATTGATGCTGCCGCGCTCATGTTGAATGCATTACAAACGAGCGAAAAGAATGTGGTGTCGTCGCGGGCAAAAAGGTGGGCCTATATTGTTTCCATCGGCGCGCCGCCGCTCGGTTTGCTGTTTGCTATCCGGTATTACTTTAGCGGCGAAGACGACGCCAAG
>JAEUSE010000105.1:0-251 GCA_016788805.1 Candidatus Doudnabacteria bacterium | reverse complement strand
GTAGGATTATTATTTTTGTTTACTCAAATGTTTATGTCTACGAGTGGTGTTTCTCTAGACCAAATTGAACGAATAAATCCGACCGATGTGCTAGAGCTTACTCAGTAAATAAAAATATGGCGCAGCAATAGTGGCGGCATGTTGAGTTTTGCAATGGCGCCCAAATAACATTTTCATGAAATGTTTGAGGGGTGATATATGGAATTATCATTAATAGTATTTTTTATTTAGTATTTAAGTAGGAAAACAAG
>JAEUSE010000104.1 GCA_016788805.1 Candidatus Doudnabacteria bacterium | reverse complement strand
CCACCAATTCCTCCTATTAAATTTTCTCCAAGCCCTAAAGAAACCTTTTTGCGCCTGCCTAATAATACCTGGGTACCCCGCAACAAAAACCCCACCACCGCGGGGATAGCGGTCACGCCCGCAGGTAGTAGTTCGTCGATATTAGCCATAAAAATTTAACCTCCTCTTTAAAACCTAATTCTGTCGTGAACGCGTTTCAGACTAAGCATATGTTAATGCTGAACTATTTTTTTGTATATGCACATATTGCACACTGTATGCGCATATGGTACACTGGGACCCTATGAAAATTTACTTCACTTCCTCCACGGCCGAGTTTGAAACATATAAAAACACGTATTTCGACATTCGTAATTTTTTGGTGCATAAAGGCCACGTACTCACGCGAGATTGGCTCCCCCACACTGCTGAGAGGATTACGTCGAAAAAAACAGACTTATCGGACGTAAAAGAAATCTACCAAGCCTGTTTACAAGCAATCAAGGAAGCCGATTTAGTTATAATAGAAGACACGGTTTCGAACTTTAGCACCGGCCACCAAATAACTATCGCGCTACAGTTCAAAAAACCAACACTTGTACTGTGGCAAGGGAGGAAACATAGACATTTTAACCAAATGTTTATCCATGGCATAGAATCGGACATGCTACAGGTTTCGGAATACACGCCCGAAAATTTCAAAGACATAATCCGCGGTTTTATTAAGCAATATGGAAACGCAAAAGAAAAAAGTAGGTTCCACCTAATTCTCAATAACGTGGAAAGGCGCTACTTAGATTGGGCTCAATTTATAAAAAACAAAAGTCGTACAACTATGATACGTGAAGCCTTAAGAAAAGAAATGGAAAACGACTTGGAATACAAAAATTATTTAACTGATAATAAAGAAAGTTCAAATAACATTAAATTCAAAATTATCAAAAAATAAATCGCACTGATTTGACAAGTCTAGTAGTTCATGGTTAGAATTGCCATTGTAACTGCACAGTTTATAAAGTTTATAAAGTTAAAGGTTCATAAAGCCTGAAATTACTTTATAAACTTTAAGAACTTTATACACTTTCAACCCACTCTATGTCCAAACCTTTAATAATAGTAGAGTCGCCCACCAAGGCGAAAACCATTAGCAAGTTCCTCGCAGGCCGTTACGACGTTGAGGCGTCTTTTGGTCATATTCGCGATTTACCCAAAAGCAAAATTTCTATAGACGTAGAGCACGACTTTGAGCCAAAATATATTATCCCCCCAAAAGCAGAGGAAACGGTGGCTAAACTCAAAGCTTTAGCCAAACATGCGCCGGAAATTATATTGGCAAGTGATGAGGACCGCGAAGGAGAATCTATCGCCTGGCACTTAGTACAAGCACTGGGCTTAGACGAAAGCAAACCGAAGAAAAAAGCCCGGCCCGAAGACTCCAAAACCGATGAAGTAAAGGTAGACACCGATAGGGTGAAACGCATTGTTTTTCACGAAATTACCAAAACCGCCATTGACGAAGCGCTCGCCCACCCGCGGTCGATTGACCAAAACATGGTAGACGCACAACAAGCCCGCCGGGTGTTGGACCGATTAGTAGGGTACGAGCTCTCGCCTTTCTTGTGGCGCAAAATTCGATATGGTCTTTCCGCCGGACGCGTACAAAGCGTAGCGGTCAGGTTGGTAGTGGAACGAGAAAGAGAAATTCAAGCGTTCAATAAAGAAGAATATTGGAGCATCGAAGCAACCCTTTCCAAGCTCTCCTCTCCTTCCCCCCTTCATGAAGGGGGGCTAGGAGGGGTATTTACTGCTAAGCTCTCCAAAATACACGACAAGGCAGTTGGTAAAATGGATATCAGCTCCAAAGCGAGTGCCGAAAGTATTGTTGCGGACTTGGCAGGTGCGAAGTATATAGTTAAAGATATTCAGAAAAAAGAAGTAAAACGGAACCCCGCCGCGCCGTTTACCACCTCCACCCTGCAACAAGAAGCGGCGCGAAAACTCGGTTTCTCGGCCAAACAAACTATGATGGTAGCGCAACAGTTATACGAGCACGGACACATTACCTATATGCGTACCGACAGTTTAAACTTAGCCGCCAGTGCTCTCAAACAGGCCCAAGAAGTAATTGCGGCTGAGTTTGGCGCGCAATACAGGCTTGATGCACCTCGACATTACACCAACAAGGCCAAAGGCGCGCAGGAAGCCCACGAAGCTATTCGCCCGACAGATTTGTCCCTCCTCCCCCAAAACTTTAAAGCCGGAATTGCGGACAAAGGCCACGGAAAACTGTATGATCTAATTTGGAAGCGCACCGTTGCCTCACAAATGCAGCACGCCGTCTTCGACCAAACCTCTGTAGATATGACCACTCTAACCTCTAACCTCTCACCTCTTCCCTATCTGTTCCGGGCAAACGGGCAGGTAGTGAAGTTTGACGGCTTTATTCGTGCCTACACAGAAGGTACTGATGATGGAGAGAATCCGCCAGCTGGCGGAGAAATTGAAGGCGTGCTTCCGGAATTGTCCATTGAGGAAACACTTAAATTACACGAGCTGCTACCCTTACAACATTTCACCGAACCACCACCGCGCTACACCGACGCAACTTTAGTAAAAGCGCTCGAGGCAAACGGTATTGGCCGGCCTTCTACCTATGCGCCTACTTTGGCAACTATCCAGGAACGTGATTATGTAACCAAAGAGGACAAAAAATACGCACCTACCGAGGTTGGCTACTTAGTCAACGACATGCTGGTTGCAAACTTTCCGGAAATTGTAGACATAAACTTTACCGCCAAAGTAGAAGAAGATTTCGATAAAATTGCCGAGGGCGAAGAAGACTGGGTAAAAGTTATTCGCAACTTTTACACTCCTTTCAAAAAACATTTAAACGAAAAAGAGGAGACGGTAGAAAAACAAGTCGAAACTTCTACCACGCCGTGTCCACACTGCGGCAAGATGATGCTCATTAAATTTGGCCGCATGGGCAAGTTCCTCGCCTGCCCGGACCCAGAATCTAAAGTGACTATGCCGTTACCTGAAGAGGCGGCTAAAATTGCCGAACTGACCGACAAAACCCAAGGCGAAATATGTCCGATTTGCGGCAAGCACATGGAAGTGAAACGAGGACGCTTCGGCTACTTCCTTGGCTGTGTAGACTACCCGAAGTGTAAAGGTATTTCTAAAATATGGAATAAAACCGGTTTTAAGTGCCCCTCCTGTCTCGCTTCCGATGCGCGAAAGGACAAACCAGGCGACGTAGTCGAAAAGAAATCCCGCGGGCGCGGCAAGCCCTTTTACGCCTGCACCCGCTGGCCGGACTGTGAGTTTATTGCCAACCTCAAACCGGAAAACGAAGCCCACCTCCAAGAACTATATAAACTGTGGCTGGAGAACAAGGATAAACCCAAAACTCCAAAAAAGTTTGGCCGCAAAACCGCAAGCAAGAAAGCTACAAAAAAATCTTCCACAGAAAAAACCGTCGAGGCCTAGCCCGACGGTTTTTTATATCGGTGTACACTCTTAGCTCAAAGCCTTTCGGTGCTTTTGCATAGCCCGCCGAAGTTTTATGTACGGTAACAGACCTATCCGTGCGTGCGCATGAGTTAAACTCAATGCGGTCTGGGGACCAAATGGAAGCAGCTCGACCTGCCCTTTCGGAACATACGCAGAAACGAGCTGGTTTCGCATAACCTGAGGCAAGATAGAGGCCACGTAGTGGGCTTCTGCAGCCGCTTCAGACGGTAAACCTCGACGATGTGGAAATGGGGCTGAGGCTTGATCTCCCACGCAAAATACGTTTGGATAAGCAGGTAACTGAAACTTCTTGTTCACCAATACCTGATTCCGAGCACCCAACGGAACTACGGCGTCTTCTACAGCCAACGTGCGTGCACGCCAGTCCCCCGTCCAAAGCACCACATCCGTTGCATAACGCTCACCATCCTCCGTTACAACAGACGATTGCCCTACAGTAACAACACGACTATTACAGACGACACTCACTCCCATACCCTGGATACGCTTTTCAACTTGCCTGCTTACCGCATACGCATAGTGAGATAAGAGACGCGCCTCTCGCTCAAAAAACACAAGCTCAACGTATTTTCGAGAAATGTTATATGTAACCGCTAAAGAATGGATAAGCGGGGTCAAGCAAGTAGCCAAACTTACGCCTGACACCCCACCACCGATTACAGCTACGCGCATTACACGCGGGGTCGTGTTGTGCTTGTAGTTCTGAAACGCAAACTCAATAGCCTTCCGAGCCCGCAAAGCGTCGGTATGGGTGTGAACGGAAAAAGCAAACTCAGAGAGTGGTAAAGCCCTACTCCCTAACGCAAGCACGGCGTAATCATACTCAAGGCGTCGGTCATGCAGCTGAACAAAACGATTCTGCAAAGACAAACGTTTGGCTTCCCCTCGAACATAGGTAAACCCATGTCGTCCAGCCGTTTGTACAAATGCAAGCTG
>JAEUSE010000103.1 GCA_016788805.1 Candidatus Doudnabacteria bacterium | reverse complement strand
CACACGAAAAACCGAGTAACCGCTTGCTTTATCGAAGATATTATTGTCCACCCCGACCAGCTGCCCGAATTTCTTCCCAGGCTCAACCAAATTTTCGCGCGCTACCCTTCCTTTGTCTATACCATTGCCGGACATGCCGGCGACGCGAACTTTCATATAATGCCGCTCATGGACCTCAACGACCCAACACAGCGAGATGCGGTGGTCAGGCTTTCCAACGAAGTATTTCATTTAGTTATGGAATACAAAGGCTCTATTACCGCGGAACACAATGATGGTATAGTCCGGGGGCCGTATTTGGAGCTTATGTACGGCCCGAAAGTTTTAGAGCTATTCCGCCAAGTAAAAAAAGCGTTTGACCCACTGAATATTTTTAACCCGCATAAAAAGACCGACGCGGATATGGACTACTATAAAAAACATCTGCGCCATACCTAACCCAAAAAAGCGCTCAAACTTAAGCGCTTTTTGCTTTTTAAAAAACACGGTACAATAGTATATACGAGCGACCGCTAGGACAGTGCAACTGCTCAGTCTCGGCACGCCCTTGATACAACCACGATACGCATGTTACAACTCCCTCCTCAGTACCTCCGCCACGGCCACACACTTCATAGTCAAATTTTATACTACTCAGAACACTGGCACACCCTCGGGTATGTGTTTATAGCACTCGGTATATTCATTGAAGGAGACGCGGTGCTCTTTACCGCCGGTTTTCTAACTCACCAAGGACTCTTTCACCCTGTGTTGGCTTTTCTCTGGCTGCTTGCAGGCGGTGTAATCGGTGACCTGGTCTGGTACAAAATCGGTGCTTACCTGCAAGGAAAAGATAACCGGATAGTACGGTGGCTTAAAAAAATTACCGATCCGCTCGCGCCGCACCTCTTGGAGCGACCCAAACGAAGCCTGTTTTTGTCTAAATTCTTGTACGGGGTAAATCACGCCATACTTTGCAAGGCCGGAGCTTTGGGACTACCACTCAAACAGTTTATGGTGAACGACCTGCCGGGGAATATAGCCTGGATACTCATAGTAGGCGGATTGGGTTACGCCTCAAGCGCAGGCATAGTCCAAATCGGGCATTCCTTGCGCTACGCTGAAATTGGCTTACTGGTTGGCATTGTACTGGTTACCCTGTTGTCCAGATTTATTAGCCGCTTTCTCAAAAAAATCTTATAACATATATACACGCAAAAACCCCGCGGATTACCTGCGGGATTTTTTGTATAACTCACTCTTGACTATTCAATACCATATTGAGAAACTGTATGCTGGCCGGGACCGTATCCGCCGGTCTGCGCACCCAAACAGAATGTAAGCGCGTACGAAGTAGCAGTCGGCGTCCCGCTAAACTGGTATATGAGCCCGGCACCGCATGAACCATCGGCGCTTGGACTTGGATATATGGGCCATGTGCCTAGATAGTTGGGAACTAGATCGATAGTCTGAGCCGGATAGGTACCGCTGTCGTTAAAGTATAACTCCATTGAGCTGGCCATTAGCTTCGCATCGGCGAGACGTTTCGCGTCTCGGGACTTAGCCCTAGCCGAATTTAAAGACAGGAGGACTACCGAAGCAAGTAAGCCGATAATGGCAATGACGACCAGCAACTCGATAAGCGTAAACCCGGCTGCTTTTAGATGTTGTTTGTATGTATTTCTCACCTGTACTCTTAAACTCTCCGCAATCGGCATCCCGCGCGGTTTTAAAATTGTATAGCTATTGTATGCCCAGCTGGCTCAAGGTGTGTACACCTGCCGCGAACGTACCGGTTTGCGTGCCGAGACAAAAAGGCATAACGTACGCAGTGGCAGTCGGAGTCCAGGAGAATGCGTAGGTGCTTGTGGTACACGCCGCACCATCCACAGGACTCGGATAGCGCGGCCAAGTCCCGATGTAGCTCGGAACCAACACGGTGGTACTCGGCGGGTAGGTGTTATTCTCGTTAAAATACAGCTCTATGGCTCCGGAAATCTGACGAATTTGCGCAAGACGCGTGGCATCTCTGGAACGAGCCCGAGATGAGCTTAAGGCTACCAATACAATAGAGGCCAACAAGCCGATAATAGCAATGACGACCAGCAACTCGATAAGCGTAAACCCGCCCGAACCGGCTAAACTCACGCGCCAAGCAGGCTCTCGCTTCCGTGCATTGACGGAAGAACTTAATACGTTTTTCATGTTTGCAAAACCAAACAGAAACAAATAATTTCCTGCTATTATTTTAGCACACCTCCCACAACCCACTCACTAACCGAAGTGGGAACTTTTGCGAAGTGGTCTGCTGTCCGTGTATACTCAATGTATGCGTAATAAAATTTGGTTCTACCTGCTCTGCGTAGCACACCTGGGTATTTCGGGTTACTTTTGGTTCAATACTTCGGGTACACACACGGACAATACAGCCAACGTATTGCTCGGTCTCGGACGTCTGTCGGGCCTGTTACTGGTGGATGTTATTTTACTGCAAGTTATGCTCATGGGTCGGGCGCGTTGGCTGGAAAGCGTCTTTGGCCTGGACAAACTGGCTAAAGTGCATCGGTTTGCCGGCAAATGGATTACAATTCTTTTACTCGCACACCCCATACTCCTCACGCTTGCATACCAAAATTTTACCGGGGCCGGCTTTTTAAGCCAACTTTGGGATTTTCAAGTTTCATTTGAGGATGTGTGGCACGCAAGCATTGGTTTTGCGTTTTTCTTGTTCGTAATTGTATACTCCATACTCATGTCCCGACGTAAATGGGACTTTGAGCGCTGGTACTGGGCGCACCTATCAGTGTATGCGGCTATTATATTAGCCTTCGGGCACCAAACCGCAGTAGGCGGTGACTTTCTGGGCAGTAGCCCAATATTCAACAACATACCCGAGCTCACCTGGTTTACCCTCTATTGGTATATAGTACACGCTTTTGTGTTTGGCAACCTGGTGTGGTACCGAATCTGCAGGCCGCTGTGGAACTACTACCTGCACGGATTTACGGTGAGTACCATAAAAAATGAAACCCCGGATGTCTGGTCTCTCTATATTACCGGTAAAAATATATCAAGCTTTTCCTACACCCCGGGTCAGTTTGTTATTATCCGCTTTTTGGCAAAAGGATACTACTGGCAAGCCCACCCCTTCTCGTTGTCGTGCTACCCCAACACCGAGTACATTCGGCTCTCGATTAAAGCCAGCGGGGATTTTACAAAAACCATCGGCCGGTTACCGATAGGAACTAAGGCCTACATCGAGGGCCCATATGGCACGCTAACCGCCAAAAAATCTCAAACCAATAAGGTACTCATGATTGCCGGGGGCATAGGCATTACTCCGTTTCGAGGCATTATCGAAGACCTCGGCAAAGCAGGCAAAGACATACATCTTATATACGGCAATAAGACAGAGGCCGACATAGCCCTGCGAACAGAGTTAGAAGAACTGGCTCAAAAATACAACATTAGAATTCACCACGTGTTAAGCAACGTAGAAGCTAACAGCTTACAGCTTACAGCTGGCAGCTTTGAAAGCTTCTCTACCGGGTTCGTAACTCCAGAGCTCATACAGCAGTTAGTACCGGATGTGGCAAACCGGGAAGCTTTTCTCTGCGGCCCACCACCCATGATGGACGCCCTCTTTAAAACCCTGACCGGATTAGGGGTTCCGCCGAAAAAGATATACTTTGAAAAATTTGCTCTATAGTGAACAAGTAAATACACAAAGGTCACTCTCGCGTTGCGCAAAGGTGACCTTTGTTACGCATAACCCTGCCAGATAATTGTTTGTGTAATTTATAGTCATGTGGTATAATGGGTTAGTCAATTTTTACCAATATATGAAGAAGAAAACTCTAGCAGAACTAGGTATTCGGACTGGGCACTATCAGGGGGCTGTTTTGGTATTGGGTAATAAATATGACTTCTAGCGTTTAGGCACAACTTTTCGTTTAAGAATCATAGACCCAATACTGGGTCTTTTTGTTTTTAATTAATTCTGGACAATTTTGATCAATCTTGCTCAATTTTGGACAATTCAACTCTATGATTCTTATTCGAAACCTGACAAAACTTGTTAACTACGAACCACTCTTTCAGAACCTCAATCTCACCATTCACCGGGGAGACCGAATTGGCATTGTTGGCCCCAATGGCGCAGGCAAATCTACCCTTCTGAAAATGATTGCTCAAATGGAATTCCCCGACGAAGGATATATTGAAGTTGAAAAAGAACGGATTGGATACCTAGAACAGGTTATTCCTCTCTCAGAACAAACTCAAACCATATCCGATTACCTTTCCAACTATAAACCTCACCACATAGAGAGCGCTCTTGCTGAAGTCGAACTCTCGAGACTGGATAGGAGTCTCCCTATTGCTGCTTTGAGCGGAGGTCAAAAAACGAGGCTGGCGCTAGCTCGAACGCTACTCGAACGCCCCACGACTCTCCTGCTCGATGAACCCACAAACCATCTTGACCAACAAGGTATT
>JAEUSE010000102.1:1430-4481 GCA_016788805.1 Candidatus Doudnabacteria bacterium | reverse complement strand
AATAAAAGCGAGCGATTTGCCCTTAAACTACTCTCTGCGGTCTGGGCTTTAAGCGTTTTAGTATTTTTTGCTTGGTGGTTTAACCCCAGCCACGTAGGTACTGTTATTGGTTTCAGCGTAACGACTGCTGTTATAACTTGGGGTTTTGCCATGTCTGCCTATTGCTTGTACTTAGTCTACCACATGCGCCGCATTCGGCCTGACTTCCCTACTCCTCATAACGTACGCGTCGCGATGATTGTTACCAAAGCTCCGAGCGAACCACTGAGCGTAGTCCAAAAAACCTTACTTGGAGCACTCGCCCAGAAATCAACCCACGACACCTGGGTAGCCGACGAGGACCCAACGCCAGAGGCAGTACATTGGTATAGCACTCATGGCGTAAAACTTTCCTGCCGCAAAAACGCACCCCTGTACCATAACGAAACCTGGCCCCGCCGAAAAAAATGCAAGGAAGGTAACCTCGCCTATTTTTATGATAACTACGGCTACAAGAACTATGACATTGTAGTCCAGCTTGATGCTGACCACGTACCGGCAGCCGGATACCTGGAAGAAATGCTCAAGCCTTTTAGCAACCCCAAAGTAGGTTACGTGGCAGCGCCAAGCGTGTGTGATAACAACGCAGCAGAATCGTGGGCCAGCCGCGCGCGCTTGCAAGCAGAAGCAGTATTTCATGGACCGATTCAATCCGGTGCCAGTAACAAACTTGCTCCTATATGTATAGGCTCCCACTTTGCTTTACGCACCAAAGCCTTGCACAGCATTGGCGGTATTGGTCCGGAGCTAGCCGAAGACTACTCCACCAGTTTACTCATGCAAGTACATGGCTGGCAAGGAGCCTGGGCTTACACTGCAGAAGCACACGGTGACGGACCTAACACCTTTGCCGACCTCATGATACAAGACTTTCAATGGGCAAAAAGTTTAATGGTACTACTTCTCACTGTGTTCCCCACAGTGTGGCACAAACTCAGCTTACGTAACAAGTTCTTCTTTTTGTTTACTCAACTGTGGTACACTACCAGCACGCTGGTGTGGCTGGCCGCATTCTTACTACCACTAGTAGCACTGCTCGCAGGGCGAGCACCGGTAAACGTACCATTTACCGAATTCTTACTCTATACTTCCACCCCCTACATACTCATGATGTTTCAGTACAATTTTATTCTCCGGCGCAAGCACATGCGTCCGCATAATGCCAGCTTCTTTAGTTGGGAAAATGGTTTGTTTGAGCTTGCGCGCTGGCCTTGGGTGAGGCTTGCACTTTTGTCCGGTATATGGAAAGTGCTGCGCAAAAGTACGAAGCCGTACAGAGTGACTCCAAAAGACAACCAATCCGTGTCTACACTACCGCTTAAAATAATACTCCCATACATTAGCCTAAGCATTATATCTGCGGCGGTGCTGCTGTTTCGCCAAGACAACGGCACACTCTACGGCTATGCTTGGTTTAGTTTTGTAAATGCTGCCAGCTACGCGTTTCTGACGTTATGTGTAATAGTGCTCCATATCAAAGAAGCAGCAAAGAAAACAACAGGCTCCGATCACCTACGAGCTCACAGCCTACACATAGTCGCCGCCTTTAGCCTCATCCTTTTCCTAGCCGCCGACTTGTTGTATAAGTAAAATAACTTTCACACACAGTGAATAAGCCAACATAAAAAAGTATGGCCTCCCACACAAAAAAAGAGTCCCGACCTCCATCGGGACTCTTTGTGTATAAAAGTCTGAGTAAGACTTATTGAATCGGCGAACCGTTCGCATAAGTCGCACTCCACGTCGCACTAACTGTGTTCGGGCTACCCGCCGGGGTGACTCGCACGTTTACAGTCTGACCCGGAACAAGTGCAACACTATGAGTAGTGTCCGTGCAGCTTGTAGCCGACTCGGAAATTGTACACGTAATGGAGCTTGGGCTACCGTCAACCATAACCACTACTGTGTACGATTGGGTACCACCACCATTCTGCGGAGCCCCTGACAATGAAACTGCGAAGCCGGATAATGTCCCCGACCCGTTACTTTGTACGGTTGCATTACCATTGGTAGAAGTGCTACTTGGTGAAGTTTGAGCAACCAAAGATGCATAACGAGCAGAACTAGAGCTCAATGAACCCCCATTGGTCCCGCCGTTAAATACCAGGGAGAAGAACCCATTCGCCCCATTTGTACCATTAACCCCGGGAGCACCGGTGTCACCCTTATCACCTTTGTCACCTTTTGGACCGGGAGCACCGTCCATGCCATTTGTTCCGTTGGTGCCGGCTATACCTTGAATACCTTGATCCCCTTTATCGCCCTTGTCACCTTTTGGACCGGCATCTCCGGTAAGACCTTGAATACCCTGGTCACCTTTATCACCTTTATCACCTTTATCACCTTTTGGACCAACAAGGCTGAGGAGCCACTGTGACTCATCGCCTATAAAACCATGGGCTAAGGCAATGTCGTATGCACTGGCACCTTGAGGACCAACGTCTCCAGTCGCACCTTTTTCACCGGTATCACCTTTTGGACCTTGGGGACCGACGTCACCCTGAGGGCCGGTGTCACCTTTATCACCCTTATCACCTTGAGCACCCTGAGGACCTACATCACCCTGGTCGCCTTTATCACCCTTATCACCTTTGTCACCTTGAATGCCTTGAGGCCCGGTTAGGCCGGTGTCACCTTTATCACCTTTTTCACCCTGGATTCCCTGCTCACCTTGAATACCCTGGATACCTTGCTCTCCCTGTGGACCCTGGTCACCGGTTGCACCCTTTTCGCCCTTAAGGCCTTGAGAGCCGGTTTCGCCTTGGTCACCTTTTGGACCTTGTGCACCGTCAGCACCGGTTGCACCGGTATCACCCTTGTCCCCTTTGTCGCCTTTTTCACCTTTGTCTCCTTGTACACCTTGAGGACCTATTGGACCGGCAGGACCGGTTGCACCTTGGCCGCCATCTGCACCATTTTGTCCTGGAGCACCTTGTTCACCGGCAGGACCTTGTGGACCCTGAGGACCGGTTGCACCGTCTTTACCGTCCTTACCGTCTTGACCGGCAGGAC
>JAEUSE010000102.1:0-1420 GCA_016788805.1 Candidatus Doudnabacteria bacterium | reverse complement strand
ACCTTGGTCACCTTGTGGACCTTGTGGGCCGGTTTCACCCTGAGGACCTTGAGGACCTGCAGGACCTTGAATACCCTGAGGACCTACCGGGCCTTGTGGGCCGGCAGTGCCATCGGTTCCGCCAGGACCGGGTAAACCTTGTTCACCCTGAGGACCTTGTGGACCGGTTGCACCGGTTGGACCTACGGGACCTTGGTCGCCTTGAGGACCCTTGTCACCGGTTGGACCTTTGTCACCTACGGGACCTTTGTCACCTACGCTACCTTGAGGACCAACGTTTCCGGTGGCGCCCTTGTCACCGGTTGGACCCTTGTCACCGGTTGGACCTTGTGGACCCTGAGGACCAACTGGACCCTGAGGACCTTGTGGACCTACCGGACCTTGGTCACCGGCAGAGCCAATGTCTATAAGCTTGTCGTTCTTTGAACAGTCTGCTTTTTTAAAGCCCTGACCAACTACGTACACAAGACCATTCTTCTTTACACAAATGAGTAATTCAGAAGAGTTGGCATGACCCTGTTCGGCCTGAGCAGTGGCAACAGCCATAGAGCCTACGCCCACAGCTGCAACCGCAAACAACAAAGAACTCGCTATAACTTTTTTAACTTGCATAATAGTTGTTGTAGTTCGTTCTATAATAGATTAGTTATTACTCCTTGAAGTATGGAGTCCTGCTCTAGTACTAGAGCTCGACCGGTTAAGACCCATATATACCTCAAAGCTTTAACCCTTGTATTACTACCAGGATAAATGTAAAAGTCCGAAGTCTAATATACAAACTTCCGGCTCTCCCATATAGCCTATACGTTACTCCAATGCGATTGCGCTTGGCTTAATTTACGGCAGTTTTTATAGATTTTATTTGACTCTATAGTATAGGCTTTTTGCACAATTACGCAATATCTTACAACATATACTTTGCGAATATGCAACTATATGTTTTGGTTATAAACATGCGAAAAATCAATATTTCTTACAAATTGACCCTGCCAAAGTTTGGGGTTATTATAGTGAAAGCAATAATCAAGCTCCTATGGACGAAACAAAAATATACTCCAAGCTCCTTGAGCATGACGAGCGGTTAGAACGCTTAGAGGAAAAAATGGAAAATTTAGCAACCAAAGCAGAAATGCATGATAAGCTAGATAAAATTTTGCACATTGTGGAACGGCTAGACACTGAACGGGCAACAACCAACTACAAGCTGGATCAAAACGAAGAACGCATTTCCAAGCTTGCACAGCAAGCTGCTAGTGCGTAAAGATTTATTTAAAAAAATATGTTAACCCCCGAAGACATACAAAAGCTGACCGAATAAAAAAACAGTTTTCGTGACGGAAGAAAGTTTTAGTAAGGCCATGGCGGAGTTAAAAGATAGTTTTTCTACTCTGCAGACTTTAGTGGACACCGTGGAGTCTCT
>JAEUSE010000101.1 GCA_016788805.1 Candidatus Doudnabacteria bacterium | reverse complement strand
AAAAAACTAAAAAAATACCATGGGGATATTGCAAAAATATACGATATTCAAGCAGTGCGCATTATAACTAAATCTACAGCCGATTGTTACGCCGCGCTGGGTGCTGTACACCAGCACTACCAACCGCTCCCGGGCCGTATTAAAGACTACATCGGCATGCCCAAGCCAAACGGCTACCAAAGCTTACACACTACCCTACTGGACAGCAACGGCAGCCCCTTTGAAGCGCAACTGCGTACCGATCTCATGGATGAAGCCGCCGAACGCGGTATTGCCGCGCACTGGTTTTATAAACAATCCAACACTCAAGAAAACCTGCAAAAGCAAACCCGCTGGGTAGAAGAACTCCGCAAGTGGCAGGAAGACGCCACCACTCCGGAGGACTTTATGGAAAGTCTAAAAATAGACTTCTTTAAAGACCGCATTTTTGTGCTCACCCCTAAGGGCGATGCGAAAGACTTACCTATGGGCGCCACCGTTATAGACTTCGCGTTTAGCATTCATAGCGACATTGGCTACTACATGATGGGTGCTAAAATAAACGGTAAAATGAGTAAAATTACCGACACGCTCCAACAAGGCGATGTGGTAGAAATTCTAAAAAGTAAACAGCCGGTCAAGGTCTCCCGCGACTGGCTCCAAGCCGCTAAGACAGGTCACGCACGCAACCGCATTCGCCAATACCTAAACGAACACGATAAAAGTATTATGCAACGTGTCCGCGAGCTCAAGCTGCAAGATTTTTCTCTCCCCACCTTTTTCAGAAAAAAATGACACACGCCCGTATCGGCATACCCACTGGACACATCCAGGCAGAGGCTATACGAATATATCAAAAAATATTTACTACGCTGTCCGCCCCCAAAACCGGCGAACGCTTTATACCGCTCATAAGTTCGGTAGAATTCACAGCCGACTTCTATATTTTGAGTCCTCATGATTTAAGCACAGCAGTGGCACGCAAGCAACTTGACCTGGCAATTACGGGATCGGATATTCTAGACGAACAGAGAGATAATCCCACCCTTCAAGATGTGGGCGCACTCCCGGTCCAGAGCTCTTTGTTGTGGCACATTGCGCTTATAGGAAAACCAAACTGGGATAAAGGCAATATTGTAAGTGAATACCCCAATATCACACGCCGACATTTTCCCAATGCACGCATTCAGGGCGTGCGCGGTAGCGCCGAAGGATGGTCAATATTGCTAAAAAGCCCTGCGGTAACAGTTACTCATACCGGGAATACGATTAAGCGAAATAAACTAGAAAAACTAGAAGTATTAGAAACAAGCCAGCCAGTACTCATATACAACCCAGGCAACCTGGCATGCAATAGACTGCTCGAGCTCCTCAGTTCATAATTCTTATAAATTCTTTCTGATAAACATAAAACTCTTTGCCGAGCAAAGAGTTTTATGTTCTTATACTGAAAAAATATATTTATTCCGGAATAGTACGTTTCGTGTAGAGCGGTGCGTGATCTACCATTTCTTCCGGTTTAAACCAGACGGCTATCTCTTGTTCTGCCTCCGGCGCACTGCTGGAAGCGTGAATCAAGTTATAAATACCAATTTTCTTTTCATCCGAATGTTTAAAAGACATGTGGGAGTAGTCACCCCGAATAGTTCCCGGAGCGGCTGCTTTAGGCTCAGTACCGCCAACCATTTTTCGAACCAACTCTACGGAGTCAATTCCCTCTAAACACAATGCTACCACCGGGCCTTCCATAAGCATGGAAATCATCATGTCGCGCACGTGTTGCCCGCGACGAACGGCTAAATCTTCTGTGTAGTGGCGTTCGGCATGGCCTTGCTCGGCTTGCACCATTTTAAGACCGACAATTTTTAAGCCGACTCGTTCAAACCGATGCATAATTTCGCCCACCAGACCACGGTCTACTGCGTCCGGCTTAAGTAATACAAGTGTTCTTTCCATATCTTAAATCTTAATTACAGCTTTATTGCTTATTGCTTACTAGAGCTTTTTCAATCACTACCATCTGCTTGGGCTTACCATCTGTCGGGCCAAGTTCCGGCACTATTTCCATTGCCCCTATTTTATCTACCACCTCTATACCACTGCTGACCTTACCAAAAATAGTGTATTGGTGGGGTAAATCGGCATTGCCTAACATAATAAAAAACTGACTACTGTTGGTGTTCGGCCCCCGATTAGCCATAGCTACTACACCCTTCAAATAACCGGCTTTGTAGCTCTCAGTGTTCTGATTAAGCTCGTCTACTAACGTTGTACCCAAAGCTGTTTCGCCGCCGCTCCCAGTACCGGTCGGATCGCCGCCCTGTATGACGAATCCTTTGGCCACGCGATGAAAAGTTAAACAGTCAAAGTAACCACTGCCTGCCAAGCGAACAAAATTTTCTACGGTTTTAGGCGCGTCTTTGTCGTACAAATCTATAACAATGTTACCCAATCCTTTCACCTGCAAGGTAACTTTCTTGTTGGCGAAATCCACCGTCGCAGCCGTCATTTTACTACGATCGACCGTGCGAGAACACCCGTTGAGGTTTTCCGGTTTCGCGGCACTAGCGGTCGGTTCCGCATTTGAGTCTTGCGGTTTGGTTTCGGCCGTAGGGGTACCTGTATTTTGCTCTGCCATGGGTTGAGCGGTTGGACTGTTCCGGGTCAACAAAAATACTCCCACACCCAGCAGTATAATCACCGCCGCGCCGATTGTATACATTGTATTTTTTGACATAAAGTAAGCTATTCTGTTTAGTTTTTTAAGCAACTTTAAAGTTATCCTACCATAGCTCTCATATTCTTGCCAAGTAAGTACTAGCGTCGACCGTACACAATATACGCGCATACTGCTAAGCCAACATACCACAACACAACCCACACACCGGATATTGAAACTTGCACGCTGGCCCAAGTTGGATGGGCGAAAAAAGCTACCACCCATAAAATAAATTGCAAGAGTCCGCTGCACAACAAAGCAAAGCCCGGACCTACAAAAGGCAGCAGCGACAAAGTCCCCAACGCCATCACAAAAGGAACCAACGGTACAACAAATGCGTTTGCAACCAACGCTACCGTACTCAAGGTCCCAAACCGCCACATGCTAATCGGCACGGTAAATAAAATTGCCGCGGCAGTCACCGCCAACGACTCCGCTATTTTATGGCGCGCACCAAACCACCGTTCGAATGCAGGCATGCCGGCCAATATACCCAAGGTGGCCGCACCGCTCAGTTGGAAACCCACATCCCAGTACACCACCCGCGGATTTATTAACGCCATACCCGCGGCCACACACAGCAACGCTCCAATCGGCATATACAACCGCCGCCCCGTAGTAGCTAGTATAACCAACATACCCATACCGGCAGCGCGTAAAACCGAACTCGTCGGTCCGGCCACCAGGACAAATAAAACAACAATCAGCACGCCCAGCGCGTTGCTCGCCCTACGCCCGAGCACATAGCTTGCGTACCCCAAGGCCACCAAGAGAATACTAATGTTAAAACCAGACACGGCCATAATATGGCTCGTGCCGGTTCGGGAAAAAGTATCAACAGTAGTTTGCGGCAAACCTTGCTTAGCACCAATGAGAATACCCAACAACAACCGACCCTGTTCCTGACCGAATAAATATAAAACTCGTTTCACGACTTCCCGTTTAAACGCAAACAGTTCTCCGACCAACCAATTACCCTTATCTTGTTGCAGTACAATCATCTTTGGGTATCGCACCAAGCCAAATACATTAAATCGAGCCAGGTAACCGGGGTAATCAAAGTCATCAAACAGTTTCGGCGCGACCACTTTTCCGCGGACCCACACCGCATCTCCGTACCTGTATCGGTTCGCGAGAGGCATGGTAACTAACAAATTTTGAGTTGCGCCATTCGGTCGTATAGTTACAAGCTGATAATTCGAACGAATATCCGGTTCGGCCACCACCAAGGCTTCCAGATCCACTTTGCTACCCAATACAGCTGCATATTGGTTAGGTTCCGCGAGCGCGGCTTGCACGCGGAGACACCCCACGCAGAAGCCCAATACCAACCACGGCATCACAGCCGACACCCAGACTCGCCAACCCGCGGTAGCAGATGCCGACGACCCATACCCACGGACGCCCAACCATGCACACGCAACAGCCATGGCTCCGTAGAGCCATGGCTGTGAGACTGTATACAAAGAACCAAACAGTACGCCGCCGAGCAGAGACACCGAGAGTGCAACCAAAACCCGATGCGCACTCAGCCGCATACAATCGAACTCCTACCGAGCAATTACTGCTTTCAGCAGCTCTGCTTCTTTTACTTCTATCTGCTCCCGAGTTTGTAAATTTTTCACTTTCACGACCCCCCGATTCATTTCGTCTTCACCCATCATTACGGCCAATCGCGCACCTTTACTCTCGGCATACTTAAATTGTTTTTCCAACTTTGCGTTGTCGTAATACAAGTCCACGTTCACCCCCGCGGCCCGTAATTCAGTCGCAACTCGTACGGTACTCTTCCACGAAGTCTCGCCCATATTTAATACCGCCACTTCCAC
>JAEUSE010000100.1 GCA_016788805.1 Candidatus Doudnabacteria bacterium | reverse complement strand
ATGCGTTTCCAAGAAACATACTGTTTTACTATTTGTAATTTGCCATCCAGAACGTGGGTAAAGAATCTCCGAGAAGACTCACATGAAATACCTTGCCCCGTTCAATATGAACAACAAAAACATTATATCATAAACTACGCATGTTGTCCAATATTCCTAAAATTCTACAGAAAAAGTGCGGTCAGAGTTGCAATGCCAACCGCAGCCATAATGCCCGTAATAGCTATACCCAACGTCCGACTTGTCCGCTGACTGGCATACTGACCCATTATTTTACGGTTGCTACTCAGAGAAACAATAAATACCAGCACTACCGGAGCCACAACGCCGTTGGCTATTGCGGAGTAAATAAGTGCCTTAATCGGATCGAGTCCAATAAAATTCAACAACAAACCAACCAACATGGAAACTATAATCACCCCATAAAAGGCGTGCGCCTGTTGCCACTTCCGATATAACCCCTCTTTCCAACCAAAGCTTTCCGAAATAGCATACGATGCCGAACCCGCCAAGACCGGCACAGCTAACAATCCGGTACCAATAATCCCCACGGCAAACAGTAGGTAGGCTGCATGACCAGCAACTGGCCTGAGTGCCAAAGCCGCGTCCGCCGCAGTGTTAATGTTAGTAATGCCCGAGCTAAACAAGGTTGCCGCACAGGTTACAATAATAAAAAACATCACCACGTTCGACAAAAACATACCCGACCACACGTCTATCCGCATTTGCTTCACTTCTTGCGGCGTAGTTATGCGCTGACGGGCCAGTATAGAAGTTTTGCCTTGCAAGATTTCTTCTTCCACCTCCTGAGACGTTTGCCAAAAAAATAAATATGGGGAAATGGTGGTACCTAAGATACCACAGACTAAAAATATTTGTTCTCGAGAAAAACTCAGTGTGGGCACGGCCGCGTGGACAAAGACGGACTTCCAGTCTACAGACACACTCAAACCGGACAAAATGTAAGCTAACAAAACGAGTGCCAGATATTTTAAAATCCGCGCGTAGCTCGCGTAGGTGCTAAATATTTGCAAAACTAAACACAATACGGTAAAACCTATTACCAACAACGAAAAACTGGCAGACGGCAAAAACAGCTGCACCCCTTTAGCCATTGCTCCTAAATCCGCGCCAATGTTAAAGGCGTTCGCGGCAAACAGCAAACTAGTACAGGTATATAGAACCCACCGCGGAAAGTGTATGCGAATATTAGCTGCTAACCCCCGACCAGTTACTAACCCAATGCGGGCACACATCTCTTGCACCACCGCCATAAGCGGAAACGTAAAAACCGCCAGCCAGAGTAGCTGGTAACCGTACTGGGCACCGGTTTGTGAGTAGGTCGCAATCCCGGAAGGGTCATCATCCGAAGCGCCCGTAGTTAAACCAGGTCCCAACATGTGCCAATATTCTTTTGTTTTTTTTAGCGGGCTTGACGCAAACGAACTACTGTCTGTCTGTTTCATGACCGGCTCAACTGAAGTGCGCTCCAAAACCTCTCGCGCTTCAGTCTTGCGGCGAAGTTTTGCCATACATAGACTTTATACCTACCTGCAGTATATCAAATTTTGCTCCCAAGCGCAGGCAGACGGTTGTAACAATGCCAAGAAACTTTTATACTATGTACTTATGAATCGAGGTTTTTGGGACACGCTCCCTACACCATTTTTTGTGCTTGCACCCATGTACGACGTCACCGACGTCGCTTTTCGACAGGTGGTAGCACAGTGCGGACGACCGGACGTTTTTTTTACTGAGTTCGTTTCAACTGACGGGCTCATGAGTGCCGGTCGCGAGCGCCTCGCCCACCACTTGCTCAAAGAACCTCACGAGTCACCGCTCGTGGCGCAGGTCTTTGGAGCAAAACCGGAAAAATTTCGGGAAACCGCCGCGTACATACAGGAGCTTGGTTTTGACGGTCTGGATATAAACATGGGGTGCCCGGATAAAAATATTATTAAGGGTGGCTCATGCGCTGCCTTATTTAAAACGCCAGAATTGGCGAGGGACATTATACTGGCAGCAAAAGAAGGAGCCGGCAATATGCCTGTCTCGGTTAAAATTCGAATTGGCGACACCAAAGTAGACTGGGAACACTGGGTAGCTACTCTCCTGGAAGCAAAACCAGCCGCGCTCTCCGTGCACCTCCGCACCCGTAAAGAAATGTCCAAAGTCCCCGCCCACTGGGAACTCATGCCAGACATTGTTAGTCTAATACATCGATGTATCAGACCAGAAGACCGACCGCTTATAATTGGCAATGGCGATGTACTTACGCTGAGAGAAGCAAAAGAGAAAGTAACAACTTCTGGTTGTGATGGCGTTATGATTGGTCGCGGGGTGTTTCAAAATCCTTGGGTCTTTGCCGAAGACGAACCCACTTCGCACTCACTCGAAGAAAAAGCTGCACTACTCCTCACCCACGCCCGGCTTTATGAACACCACTTTGGAGGTAAAAAGCCTTTTGAACCACTGAAGCGATTTTATAAAATTTACATCAATGGAGTTCCTCAAGCAGCCGAGCTCCGCGAAGAGCTCTACAAGGCCGGCACGGCCGAAGAAATAGAAACAATTCTCACCCAACACAAGCTTCTCCCCTCTCCCTAACACCCCTCCGGTCACCCATCGCCGAAGGAGTTAAATTTTGGTATGATACAAGCAATAATCACTCTCTATGGCCACCCGGTTAGTTATTGATCATATTGTTATCTCCGTTTCCGACCTTACCAAAAGCATCAAGTTCTACAGTGCTTTTTTGGGTAAAGCAAAATTGGGGAAAGAAGACGCGCACTTTATGCTGGGAGCAACTAAGCTATTCCTCACCTCCCCTTATAAGCAATCTGCGAAAAAATTCGACAAACATAACATTGGACTGAACCATATCGCCTTTCAAGTGGATAGTCTGCCTCGCCTCAAGGCCTATAAACAACTGCTCGACAAGGCAGGCATTGCCCACAGTAGTATTCAAATAGACAACTATAGCCTGAAAGAATTTATTCACTTTGACGACCCTGACGGTATTCGGCTGGAACTGTACCTCCGTAAACCCCATTAACCACCATACCCCTTTATGAAAATTACTTCCGCTGAGTTTAAAAAAGGTCTGACCGGGGAAGACGATATTCTATTTGAAGAGATTCCCCAGGTAGCGTTCATCGGGCGTTCCAACGTAGGCAAGTCCAGCGTTATAAACTCCTTAGTCGAGCGACGGGATTTAGCGCACTCCAGCCCCAGACCCGGCCGAACGAAAGAGGTAAACTTTTTTTTAATAAATAAATCTTTCTACTTAGTAGATTTACCCGGCTATGGCTATGCCGAAGGGTCCTGGGAAAAACGCGACGCCCTCATCCAACTTATTCACTGGTACTTGCAACACCCTGAAGCAAATATTCGTAAAGTCGTACTCATTGTGGACGCCAAAGTCGGACTTACCGACAACGATCGGAACATGCTCGCGTTACTTGAACAACACAAACGCCGCATAGTAGTTGTGGCCAACAAGACCGACAAACTAAAGCCGAACGATTTAAAAAAGAGCCTGGCAGCTATACAGTCGGAAATCGAGAACCACAAGCTCATTCCCTACTCCGCCGAAAAAAAGATTGGCGTAGGATTGTTAACTGACGAAATCCAACGGAAAGAAAAAACCATTTAGTAATGAGTAAGAAGTAATTAGTAATAAGAGCGGTCATATAACACAACCTCTCTTCTGCTTTTCACTTTTTACTGATTACTATTTACTTATTACTACTATGACATTTGACGTAATTGTAATCGGCGGCGGACCGGCTGGAATGATGGCAGCGGGTAGAGCGGCGGAGCTGGGCGCCAAAGTGTTACTGCTAGAAAAAAACGCCAAACTCGGCAAGAAACTACTCATTACCGGCGGTGGCCGCTGCAACATTACCAACGCAGAACTGGATGTACGCAAAATGGTAGCCAAGTATGGTCTTAAAGGTAAGGCACTGTTTGGTTCCTTTAGCCGTTTTGGCGTGGCCGAATCTTTGGCGTTCTTCAATGAGCGAGGTCTCCCCACTAAAGTAGAGGCAGAGCAACGCGCGTTTCCGCAAAGCAATAAAGCCGAAGATGTATGGAAGACACTCGTGGCGTATTTAAAAACCGGGAAAGTCACAATCCACTACGACTCTCCGGCATCGGAGATACTCACACGCGATAAAACCATTATCGGCGTGCGGGTTAAAAAAGATGTTCTAACTGCAAAAAACTATATTATTGCCACCGGTGGCAAATCCCGACCGGAAACCGGCTCGACCGGCGAAGGGTTTGAGTGGATGCGGAAAATCGGCCATACGGTAACGGAGCAAGACGCGGCACTGGTACCCGTTACTACCAAAGAACAATGGCAAAAAGAGCTCTCGGGTTTAAGCTTCCAAAACGCTAAGCTTACCTTACTGCAAGACGCAAAAAAAATAGAAAGCAAAACCGGAAAAATTTTGTTTACCCATTTCGGACTCAGCGGACCGCTGGTACTCAACATGAGTAAAACCATTCGCGAACTCTCCGTGTACT